>NZ_SRID01000200.1 GCF_004684805.1 Streptomyces palmae | reverse complement strand
GCGTCGGCCGCCCCTCCCCGCGGGGAGGGGCGGCCGACGCCGCTACCGGGACCGGGAGACCTCAGTAGCCGCTGCCGTGCCCGTCCCGGGGCGCGGGCGGCAGCGCCGGCTGGTAGCCGCCGCGGTACGGCCGCTCGTGCGGCTGCTCCCCGGCGCCCCGGCCGCCACCGGTCTGCCGCTGCCAGGTGGGCCGCCGGTCGTTCTGCCCCAGCTCCGCGAAGCTCACGAAGCCCAGCTCCTCGTCGCCCGTACGGTCACCCGGCAGCGCCCGGAACAGCCGGCGGTACTCGGCGTACAGCGCGTCGTAGATCGGTGTCCCGGACTGCCGGTGGTAGTCCGGAGCGGGGTCCTGCGCGGGGCGCATCGAGGGGATCGGAGCCTGGTACGGGGAGCGGGAAGGGGGGTCGTAGGCGTGCACGTAGGGGGCAACGACCAGCTCGCCCGGCGGATGCGGCCGCTGCGGCGAATGGGTCTGCGGCCCGTGCTGCTGCGCCGGCTGGACCGGATGGAACCGCCCGGGGCGGGTGCCGCTGCTCATGTGCCCGACAGCGGCATCACGGCGGCGACCAGGGCGCCGCGCGCGGCGGCCCGCTCCAGTGCCTCGCGCAGCTGGTCCTCGCGCGGCTGGGAGCCGATCGAGCCCACCGGGGCCGCGTACACCACCACGGAGGGCGATTTGGTCACGGCCGCCCGCCAGCCCTCGGTGACCGGCATCGGCCGGTGCGCCTGCCACCACGCCACCTGGCCACCGCCGGCGGCCGGCATCAGCACCGTGTGCAGCTGACCCATCGCCATCAGCACCGACCAGCCGCGGATCGGGGACGGCGTCCGGGAGACCTCGCCGACCGGCAGGAAGCCCTGCTCCATCAGGAGGGTGAGGAACTCGTCGCCCGGGCCGGTGGTGCCCGGCCGGGCGATCGGCCCGGTCGGCTCGACCACCAGTGCGGGGCGGGGCTCACCGTCCAGCAGCACCAGCCCGCAGGTCACATTGAGCACCGCGGGTCGGGGAGGCTCCGGGACCACCGGGCCGGCCGGCGCCGGCATCCCGCCCAGCGCCGGGCCGGGCATCGGGCGAGCGGCCCGGGCCGGCATCGGTGGAGTGCCGGGGCCGGGCATCGCAGGTGCGCCCAGGCCGGACATGGGGGGAGCGCCCAGGCCGGGCATCGGGGGAGCACTCGGAGCGTGCGTCGGGGGAGCACCCAGGCCGGGGGCCGGGGGAGTCCGCAGACCGGGCATGGCGGGGGCGGCGAGGCCGGGCATCGGGGGCGTGCCCGGCGAAGGCACCGCGGGCTCGGGCATCAGGCCGCCCGGCACCGCGCCCGGATGGCCCCCGCCGTACCCCGCCCCGGCCGGCACCGGCCGCTCGGCGGTGATCGAGGCCACCGCACCCTGCAACTGGTCCTCGGAGACCGGCACCACCTGCGAGGGCACGCAACTGGCGTGGGCGAACGCGAGGACCGCGGTCTCCTGACCGACGAAGAGAACGGTGCTGGTCCGCTCCTGCTCCGCGTCGCCCGGAGTGCGGCAGGAGGTGCAGTCGTAGCTGCCCGGGGAGTTCTCTCCGGCGAGCAGCCGGTTGGCTTCTTCGTCGCCGATCTCGGCGCGTACGTCGTCGCTGACGTCGAGCATGCGCGGCACGGGTGCTCCTCGGTCTTGTGCCAAGCACCGGGGTGGTCCCCGGTGCGGACTGCTCAACGGAGGACCGGTCTCGTGGGTCACGCCCGCCCGTCACCCGCCACCACCCTCAGCGGAAGGGGCCTTCTTCGCCCGTCGCCCGCCACCACCCTCAGCGGAAGGGGCCTTCTTCGCCCGTCGCCCACCACCACCCTCAGCGGAAGAGGCTTTCCTTCGCCCGTCGCCCACCACCACCCTCAGCAGAAGAGGCTTTCCTTCGCCCGTCGCCCGCCCCGCCGGGAGGCTCCGCCCGCCCCCAGGTGCCGCGCTGATGATCAAGTCCTGGGCGCGGGCGGGGGGTTCGGCGCCCCCAGAGCGCACTCGGCGGGGCCGGGTCTGATGGCCGGAAGGTGATGAGGGTTCCCGATCTTGGTTACCAATTGGACATCTGTTGTGAAACAACATGGTGTGCGAGCCCAACCTGGGGGTTGCCAGTCAGGTCTAACCCCATGCCAGGCGGATGCCGCACAGGTCCGCGGAGAGTCGGTGGGAAGCAGTGGGGTACCCCAACGGATGCACATCTCATTTCTTATTCACAACGCGTACGGCATCGGCGGGACGATCCGTACCACGTACAACACCGCCCGCACCCTGGCCGAGCACCACGACGTGGAGATCGTCTCGGTCTTCCGGCACCGTGACACGCCCGTCTTCGAGCTCGGTCCGAAGGTAAGACTCCGGCACCTGGTGGACATCCGCAAGGGCAGCCCGACCTACGAGGGAGAGGACCCCGACTACAGCCGGCCGGCCCGGGTCTTCCCCCGCGCCGAGGGCCGCTACGAGCAGTACAGCCTGCTCACCGACCGGCGGATCGCCGAGCACCTGCGCGGGGTGGAGGCGGACGTGGTCGTCGGCACCCGGCCGGGCATCAATGTGCACCTCGCACGGGAGGCCCGGCGCGGACCGGTCCGGGTCGGCCAGGAGCATCTGACCCTGAGCACCCACTCCGGGCGTCTCAAGCTCGCGCTGCGCGCCGCCTACCCGCGGTTGGACGCGGTCACCACGGTCACCGAGGCGGACGCGGAGAGCTACCGCCGGGAGATGAGGCTGCCCGGAGTACGGGTGGAGGCGGTGCCCAACAGCGTGCCCAAGCCCGAGCTGGAGCCGGCCGACGGCACCGGGAAATGGGTGGTGGCGGCCGGTCGGCTGGCCCCCGTCAAGCGGTACGACCTGCTGATCAAGGCGTTCCAGCGGGTCGTCGCGGAGCGCCCGGACTGGCGGCTGCGGATCTACGGCGCCGGCGGCCAGCACGCCAAGCTGCGCGCCCTGATCGACCGGCTCGGGCTCTACAACCACGTCTATCTGATGGGCCCGGCCAACCCGCTGGAGCCCGAGTGGGCCAAGGGCTCCATCGCGGCGGTCACCTCCAGCCTGGAGTCCTTCGGCATGACCATCGTGGAGGCCCAGCGCTGCGGCCTGCCGGTGGTCGCCACCGACTGCCCGCACGGTCCGGCCGAGATCATCGAGGACGGGGTGGACGGCCGACTGGTGAAGTCCGGGGACGTGGGTGCCATCGCCCGGGGACTGCTCGACCTGATCAACGACGACGAACTGCGGCAGCGGATGGGCCGGCAGGCGCTGGAGCGCTCCGCCCGTTTCGATCCGGCGAACGTCGCCGGACGCTACGAGGCCCTCTTCGCCGATCTCGCCCGTCGCGGCGGGTTGCGCGGGGCGTTGCACCGCACCCGGGGCACCCTGCTCGGCGGAGTCCTCGCGACCAAGGACGTCGGCCGTTCCCTGATGCGAAAGACGGAGACCGCGTGACCGCCACCGCTGTCCAGCCCGCCGCCCCCGAGGAGTCCCCGACCGTGACCGTGACCGTCCCGCCCCGTGCCCACTGTGTCGCGGACCCCGCCGGCACCCTCACCTTCGACGTGTTCGACTGGCGGCCCGCCGGGGCCGGCGCGGGCCTGCTGCTGACCCCGCGCGGCCCGGAGGGCGCCGCGGACACCCTGCGGTTGCCGCTCGCCCCGATCGCCGGGGAGCGGCTGCGTGCGGTGCTGACGGTCGAGACCCCGTTGCCGGAGGGCCGCTGGGACGTGTACGTGGCCGAGGACGGCGCTCAGCCGCGGCGGCTGAGCCCCGGGAACCACGATCTGCGCGCCCTGGTGGACCGGGAGCCGCCCTCGGGCGCCGGGCCGCTGGCGGTGCGCATCCCGTACGCCACCAAGTACGGCAACCTCTCGGTACGCAGCTGGGTGCGCGCGCCGCACGTCGAGGCCGGGGACATACGCGTCGGTGCCGAGGAGCTGACCGTCCACGGGCGGCTGGCCGGTGCCGAGCACCCCGCGGACCTGCTGGCCGGCGCGGTGCTGGAGGCCCGGCCGCGCGGGGCGGAGCCGGGGACGGGGCCGACCGCCAAGCCCACCACCGAGGGAGCGGCCTTCAGCTGCGCCCTGCGCTACGCCGACCTGGTGCGCGACTGGGCCGGCGAGCGGCTGCTCCTGGACCTGTGGCTGCGTCCGGCGGACGGCGCGCCGGTCCGGCTGGCACGGATCCTGGACGATGTGCCGGACAAGAAGGAGATCTTCGTCTACCCGGCCCGGGAGGTGGCCGCTCCGCACGGGGCGGCGCGGGTGGTGGCGTACTACACGGTGGACAACGACCTCTCGGTGCGGGTGGAACGGGCGGGCTGACCGGGCCTGGGCGCGACATCCGTTCGGCTCTCCGAACATGTGGCGGAATTGTGTGTTCCGTGGATGGTGTGCGCCCGCCGGCCGGAGTCTTCGGGGAATTCCCGGGGAGGGGCCTCCCGGGTCTCGGGGGCGAGGGAATTCGGGCACCCGGTGAGAGTTATCGGAAGAACAGAAGTACGGCATTGCCGGTGACCCGGGACGGAGGCGTTCCAGTGGTATCGAGAAGGCGCCGGCAGGCAGAATTTTCTGTGACAGAAGTGTGACCCGTCACGCATCGAACGGGGACCTGCCCGCGGGCCCCCGGCGGGCCTTCCGCCGCCGGGGCCGGCCGCCTACGGTGGCGGGTATGGCACCTGTACCGCACCCCGTACCAGAGCCCCACGACGCCCCCGAGTCCTACGTCGGACTGGATGCCGACAGCGCGGAGCGGCAGGCCCGCGCGCGCGGCTGGAGTCCCGTCCGGCGGCTGCCGCCGGGCGCGATCATCACCATGGAGTACGTGGCCGGCCGGCTCAATCTGGAGGTCGAGGACGGCACCGTACGGCGCTCCTGGAAGGGCTGAGCGCTCGCGCGCGGCGACCGCGGCGCCTCGCCGGTGTGCGCGCCGCTCCGGCCGCGGGATGCCGATGGGCTGGTCCGCGTGGTCCCCGCGCCCCCGGGGCGCCCTCAGGACGGCGCTGGGCGGCCACCGCGGCCCACGGCCGTCGCGGGCGGCAGACCGAACAGGACGGCTCCGGCCCGCTCCCTCCGGGGAGCGGGCCGGAGCCGTTTCGCGGTCGCGCCGCCGGGTCAGCCGCCGACGCCCCGGGGGCGGCCGGCCGCCGGCCCCACCGAGGAGGCGGTGCGCGAGGTGCGGTCGGGGTGCTGCGGCCGGCGGCTGCCGCTGGGGGTGACCGGAGTGCGCTCGGAGCGCGCGGTGTGCGGGCGGGCCGGATGGTGCGGCCGGCCGTCGGGGGTCCGGGCGGCTCCGCGCCCCCCGACGCCCACCGGTTCGCGGGCGGGCAACTCGCCGTCCTGCGCGGCGCGCGGCGCGGCCAGCGGCCTGCCGAACGCGGGGGGCGACACCGGAGCGGACGAGACCCCGCTGCGCACCCGGTGCCAGATCGCCAGCAGGATCGGCTCGGCCCAGATGATCAGCGGCTCCAGCCAGGGCAGGGCGAGCAGCACCAGCAGACCGGCGGCCCAGCCGAGCAGCACATCGCTCACCCAGTGGGTGCCCAGGTAGATCGTGGTGACGCCCACTCCCAGGGCGAACACGGCGGCCACCACCGAGGCGACCCGGCGCGCCCGCGGGGTGGTGGCCAGATACGCCAGGACCCCCCAGGTGACCACCGCGTTGGCGGTGTGGCCGGAGGGAAATATATCGCCGCCGGCCCACATCTCGTTGGAGCCGACGGTGGTCGCGTAATGCGGGCCGAGCCGGCCCATGCCGAGCTTCGCGGCGCCCACCGTGATGTTCAGCAGCAGCAGCGAGGTGCCCAGCACCAGCAGCGGGCGCAGGGTGCGCTGCCGCCAGGAGCACCAGCCCAGCCAGGCGGCGACGGCCACCGCCGTCGGCCCGCGCTGGCCCATGACCACGAAGTAGTCCAGGAGGGTGTGCACCTCCGGCCACTGCTTGTACGGACGGAAGAGCATGACCTGCCAGTCGAGCTTCACCAGCCACGAGGTGGTGAGCACGCCGATCACGGTCGCCGCGTAGACAGCCAGGGTGGACCCGAGCAGCAAGCAGCGGATCCGGGTCATGCGTGGCCGCACGAGATCGGTGGGGCGTCCCTGTCGCCCAGGGAGCTTGTCATCGGTACGCACTCAATCGACGTTACATTGCGTGACAGGCGGACTCTGTCGATCAGGTCGCTTCGTGATGACGATGTGATGTGGAGTGCGTCTCGTTCGAGACTTTAGGACACCACATTCCGTGAATTCCGCAAAGCCGCGCCCGAATCCTCTGGAACAGTCATACGAGAGTTCCGGCGCTTTTCGTTCGGCAGCGTTTATCCGTGATTGGTCGCCCCGTTCCTCCGTGTTTCCTTCCGCGGGCGGCCGGGGCGAGCCGACGGCCTCGGCCAGGTGGCTGGATCCGGTCGGCCGATCCTCGGTTCGGGTCCGCCGCGGACCCGAACGGGGAGAGGAGCCGGTCTGCGGGCCACCGGCCGCGGCGGAGGGACAAAAGGGAACAGCGGTGCGGACTGCCCGGTCACCGGGCTGCGGCGTGGATCTCAAGATGACCCTGGGGCACCCCCCGCACTCGGGGACTCGCGTACTCTGACGTCTCACTCGCCCATGTCACCGGGCCGCCGGGTGCCGTCTTCACGACCCCGCCCGTCCGGCCTCGGCCGCGAGCGCAAGAACTGGGAGGTGCGTACATGTCCGGGACGACCACGGCCCGCGATCGGCGGACGGCGGACGTTCCCCGGCATCGGCGCGGTACCGGCGCGGGCGGCGGGACCAACCGCTGGCTCGTGCTCATCATGCTCTGCGTCAGCCTGCTGCTGGTCGCGGTGGACGGCACGGTGCTGCATGTCGCGGTACCGGCGGTCAGCGAGCACCTGCGCCCGGGCCCCATCGAACTGCTGTGGATCGTCGACGCGTACCCGCTGGTGTGCGCCTCGCTGCTGATCCTCTTCGGCACCCTGGGGGACCGGGTCGGCCGGCGGCGCATCCTGCTGCTCGGCTACGGCCTGTTCGGCGCGGCCTCCGCGCTCGCCGCCTTCGCGGGCAGCCCCCAGGTGCTGATCGTCGCCCGGGCGCTGCTGGGCGTCGGCGGCGCCATGATCATGCCGGCCACCCTCTCCATCCTCCGGCAGGTCTTCCCCGATCGCCGCGAACGCGCCCTGGCCATCGGCATCTGGAGCGCCGTCGCCGGCATCGGCGCGGCCGGCGGGCCGCTCATCGGCGGCCTGCTGCTGGAGCACTTCTGGTGGGGCTCGGTCTTCCTGATCAACCTCCCGCTGATGGCCGTCGCCCTGCCGGTGGGCCGCTGGCTGCTGCCCGAGTCGGCCGGCGACCAGGACGGGCCGTGGGACGTGCTCGGTGCGCTGATGGCCGCCTTCGGGCTGGCCTCGCTGGTCCTGGGGATCAAGCGACTGGGCAGCGAGACCTCCCCGTTCGGCCTCCTCACCCTGGGCTGCATAGCCGTCGGCGCGGTGCTGCTGGCCCTCTTCGTACGCCGCCAGCGCCGCCGCAGCCACCCCCTGGTGGACCTCACCCTCTTCTCCCGTCCGGCCTTCGGGATATCCGTCGGCTGCATCGTGCTGGCCCTGCTGGCGCTCGTCGGCCTGGAGCTGATAGCCGCCCAGTACCTCCAGCTGGTCCTGGGGCTGACCCCGCTCCAGACCGGCCTGCGGCTCCTCCCGCTGACCTGCGCCGCGATGGCCGCCGGGGTGGTGGGGTCCAAGATGCTGCACCGGCTCGGCCCCCGTCGGATGGTCTCCACAGGCTTCCTGCTCACCGCGCTGGCCGTCGCCTCGCTCACCCTGATGGGCCTCACCGACCGGCCCTGGGTCCTCCTCGGCGGGTTCGTGGTCCTGGGCTTCGGGCTCCAGATGACCCTCTTCGGCTCGTACGAGTCGATGCTCAACGAGGCCGCCGCCGAGTCCGCGGGCGGCGCCGCCGCCATCGGCGAGACCTCCTACCAGCTCGGCGCCGGCATGGGCATAGCCTTTCTGGGCAGCGTGATGAACGCCGCCTACGCGCCAGGGGTCTCCGCGATATCCGGCGTCCCGTCCGGCGACACCCACGCCGCCCGCGAGTCGCTCGCCGAGGCGTACGAGGTCGCCCACCGGCTCGGCGGAGCACCCGGTGAGGCCCTGCGCGCCGCCGCCCGCGCCTCCTTCGTCCACGGTCTGCACATCACCATGGCGGTCAGCTCCGGGCTGCTGCTGCTCGGCGCCCTGGCCGCCCAGCGCCTGCCCCGCGCCATGGACTGCGGGACCGCCCAGCCGGACGCCGGCGAGGGTGGCACCGAGCGGGTCCCGGACGCCCCGAGCACCGAGAAGGCCGCGAGCGCCGACGACGCCGAGGCCCTCGCGGACACCGCGGCCGCCGGTGATCCCGCGGACGCCGAAGGGTCCCCGGACGCGGTGGACGACCAGCGGGCGGTGGCCCCCGACCAACGGCACCCCGCCGTCGCGGCCGAACCCTCCGGCTGACCCCCACCCCGGACTCCGCCCGGGGCCTCGACCGGCCACCACTCCAGAGGGACGGTGGGTGGTCGCCAAGCGCTACCAGCGACCACGTGAGCGGGGGCACCCCGCAGCGTTGGCGGATGGTTCCGGTCCCAAGGCCTTGGTGGGGCGGTCTCGTGTGCCGCCGGCCACCGCTCCCGCGGGGAAGGGCCGCACCCGGCCGGCACGCCTGTGGCCGGTCTCCCCTCCGGGGGCTCTGGACGTGGGGCGTTACCCGGCCGTAGCGTCGGGCCGAGCCGTGAAGATCCTCTGCCGGAGGCGTAACCCATGTCCACGCGTAGCCTGCCGCCCTTCGACCCCGCCGACCCGCTGGGCATCGACGACCTTCTGGACCCGGAGGACCTCGCCGTCCGGGACACCGTCCGGCAGTGGGCCGCCGACCGGGTGCTGCCGCACATCGCCGAGTGGTACGAGCGCGGCGAACTCCCCGCCATCCGGGAACTCGCCCGCGAGCTCGGCTCCATCGGCGCGCTCGGCATGTCCCTGAAGGGCTACGGCTGCGCCGGCGCCAGCGCCGTGCAGTACGGCCTGGCCTGCCTGGAGCTGGAGGCCGCCGACTCCGGCATCCGCTCCCTGGTCTCGGTGCAGGGCTCGCTGGCCATGTACGCCATCCACCGCTACGGCTCCGAGGAGCTCAAGCAGCGCTGGCTGCCCGGGATGGCCGCCGGCGAGATCATCGGCTGCTTCGGACTGACCGAGCCGGACCACGGCTCCGACCCGGCCGGCATGCGCACCCACGCCAAGCGGGACGGTTCGGACTGGGTGCTCAACGGCCGCAAGATGTGGATCACCAACGGCTCGGTGGCCGGGGTGGCGGTGGTCTGGGCGCACACCGACGAGGGGATCCGCGGCTTCGCGGTGCCCACCGACACGCCCGGCTTCTCCGCCCCCGAGATCAAGCACAAGTGGTCACTGCGCGCCTCGGTCACCAGTGAGCTGGTGATGGACGAGGTGCGGCTGCCCGCCGACGCGGTGCTGCCCGGGGTGACCGGCCTGCGCGGGCCGCTCAGCTGCCTGAACCACGCCCGGTACGGCATCGTCTGGGGCGCGATGGGAGCCGCCCGGTCCTCCTTCCACAGCGCCCTGGAGTACGCCCGTACCCGGGAGCAGTTCGGCCGGCCCATCGGCGGCTTCCAGCTGACCCAGGCCAAGCTGGCGGACATGGCGGTGGAGCTGCACAAGGGCGTACTCCTCGCCCACCACCTCGGCCGGCGCATGGACGCCGGGCGGCTGCGCGCCGAGCAGGTGAGCTTCGGCAAGCTGAACAACGTGCGCGAGGCCATCGAGATCTGCCGCACCGCGCGCACCATCCTGGGCGCCAACGGCATCTCCCTGGAGTACCCGGTGATGCGGCACGCCACCAACCTGGAGTCGGTGCTCACCTACGAGGGCACGGTGGAGATGCACCAGCTGGTGCTGGGCAAGGCGCTCACCGGGCTGGACGCGTTCCGGAACTGACGGCTCAGCTCTGGTTGAAGAACCCGCCCGCGGTCCGTCCGCTGTCCCCGGTGACGATCTGGTAGTCGGCCGGGGTCAGCAGGAAGACCCGGGTGGCCACCCGCTCGATCGAGCCGCGAAGACCGAAGGTCAGGCCGGCCGCGAAGTCCACCACGCGCTTGGCGTCGGAGGGCTCCATGGTGGTGAGGTTCACGATCACCGGGATGCCCTCGCGGAACAGCTCGCCGATGGTACGGGCGTCCCGGAACCCGTCCGGGGTGACGGTGGCGATGCGGGTGCCCTGGTCCTGGGCACTCTGGTCGGCGACCCGCACTCGGGGATCGGTCACCCATGCGTCGCTGGGCTCGGGTCCCTCGGCGTAGTCGTCGTCGTAGTAGCGCTCGTCATCGCTGTCGTCGACGAGGCCAAGCCAGGCACTCGCCTTGCGTACCGATCCCATGGACGCCTCCTCTCACCACCGGTGTGTACTGTCCGCCCCTCTATGGTCCTCCATGATGTGGATGGTGCGCCAAGCGGTTGGCTGCCGGACAGGGAATTCGTGACGGTACTGGTGCACAACGTTTGGCGGCCGATCAGAGTTCCTCCTGCGTACGGCGTCTGACGGGGTGGTGGGTAGACTCCGCCGAGCCGGACGGGTGACGTCGGCGGCGTACGGGTGAACGGGGGAGCATGTTCGGGATTATCCGTCCTTGCAGACATCGGCTGTCCGAGGGACTGCGCACCGACTGGATGGCGCATATGTGCGGGATGTGCCTCGCACTGCGGACCGACCACGGTCAGTTCGCCCGGGTGGCCACCAACTACGACGGCCTGGTCATATCCGTGCTGACCGAGGCTCAGTCCCGGCGCCCCGGGGCGGCCGGGGGCTGGCGCCGCACCGCCGGTCCGTGCCCGCTGCGCGGCATGCGCACCGCGCCGGTGGCCCGGGGGGAGGGGGCGCGGCTGGCCGCGACCGTCTCCCTGGTGCTCGCCTCGGCCAAGGTCCGCGACCATGTGGCCGACCGGGACGGGCTGCTCGGCCGCCGGCCGTTCGCCGCCGCCGCCCGCCGGGTGGCCGACCGCTGGGACCGGGCGGGGCTGCGTACCGGCGCGGACATGGGCTTCGACACCGCGGTGCTGCTGGACGCGGTGGGCCGGCAGGAGGGCCTGGAGCGCGCCGCCGGCCCGGGTACCCCGCTGCTGGAGATCACCGAGCCGACCGAGACCGCGACCGCCGCGGCCTTCGGCCACACCGCCCTGCTGGCCGAGCGCCCCGGCAACCGGGCCCCGCTGGAGGAGGCGGGCCGGCTCTTCGGGCGCCTGGCGCATCTGCTGGACGCGGTCGAGGACCTGGAGGAGGACGCCAGGACCGGGGCGTGGAACCCGATCGCCGCGACCGGGACCAGCCTGCCCGAGGTGCGCAGGCTCTGCGACGACGCGGCGCACGGGGTGCGACTGGCGCTGCGCGACGTGGAGTTCGCCAAGGGGGCCGACCGGCTGGCGCATGTGCTGCTGGTGCACGAACTGCGGTACGCGGTGGACCGGGCGTTCGGCCCGTCCTGCGCCCACGGGGGCGCCCAGGGCGGACATCCGGCGCACGGCTCGCCCGGGATCTCGCTGCCGCGCGGGGTGGACGGCGCCTACGGTGCCCCGGGCCCGTACGGCACCCAGGGCACCCACGGTGCGTACGGGCAGCCGCAGCCGCCGGCCTGGCCCGCGGATCCCCACCACCCGGGGGACCCGCATGTGCCCGGCGGCCCCTACGGCCCGGGCGGTCCGCACGGTCCCGGGGGTCCGGGCGGCGGCGGTCCCGGGGGTCCGCCCGGGCGCCGGCGCGGGCTGATCGCCGGCTGCACGGTGTGGCTGGGCCTCTGCTGCACCTGCCAGGTCTGCTGCCGCGATCCGTACTACGACCCGTGGACCGGCCAGCCCCGCGAGGGCTGGTGCCACAAGTGCGACTGCAGTAGCTGCGGGGACTGCAGTGACTGCGGCTGCTGCTGCGACGGTTGCGGCTGCTGCGACTGCGACTGCGGTTGCGACTGCGGCTGACCACCGCCCGGAGGCCGCCACCGGACTCCGCCACCCCGGCGGCTCGACGCCGCCAGGGTGGGCCTCGACCCATGTCAGTCGCCCCTTCCCGCCGCCCGGGAACACCCTGCCGTTCGATGTTCCGGCCGGTGAACGGGGGTCCGATCACCCGCTGATCCGTCCGACCGGACGCCTCGGGGGACACGCTACTCAGCACACCCCGGTGGCCGAGATGCCACCGGGGTGTGCGTCTGGGCGGTGCCCTGAGTTCGCTGGGCGGTCTTGCGCGGCTCCGGTCCATGCGCGAATACTTCCCGGAGCGCTTGTCAGGGGCACGACGAAAATCGGAGTCTCGCCGTGCCCGCTCTGGCTGCGCCTCACGAGCCCGCCCCCCCCACGGGGCCCCTCCCCGTCCGCTGCCGGGTG
>NZ_SRID01000001.1 GCF_004684805.1 Streptomyces palmae | reverse complement strand
GGCGGGGTGAGGGTGGAAAGGGACCATGTTCGACGCGGGGATACGACAGTTCCGGATGGCGCTGGCCATGGTGCTCGGCCGACCGATCAATGTGCGTTCCGCCGAGCGGCTCGTCGAGGACGCCCTCGCGACGCTCGCCGAGTTCGGCTCGCCCGGTGAGGACGTCGAGCAGTTGCTGCACGGCGCCGCCGCCGGTGAAGCACAGATGCGCACCGACCTCACGAACAGGGCTCTGCGCCGCACCGCGAAACGCCTCGCGGCGAAATCGCCTTTCTACGCTGACCACTTCGCCGCGGCGGGCGTCGACCCGGCCACACTGAGCCTCGAGAACATCGGCACCGTGCCCGTCACCACCAAGACCGACCTGGTCAAGCGGCCGCGGGACTTCCTGTGCAGCGAGCCCTTCCTCGCATCCCGCACCACCGGGACGACGGGGCGGCCCACTGAGGTCTGGTACTCCCGCTACGAGGAGCGCCTGTGGCCCGCGCTCGTCGCCCTCTCCCAGGTAGTGCGCGGCAACATCCGCACCACCGACATGATCCAGTTCAACGTCAGCTCTCGAGCGACCGGCACGGCGTACACGGAGATGCAGGTGGCACGCATGGCCGGAGCGACGATCCGGATGGTGGGCCTGATACCGCCCGCCGAGACGCTGGACGTCACGGCGGGAACCGACGAATCGGCGCCGACTCTGATGGTCACCTACCCCAGCTACCTCGGCCAGTTGGTCCGCCTGGCTCGCGAACGCGGGCTCGGACCCGCGGACTTCCGGCTGCGTAGCATCGCCGTGGGCAGCGAAGTACTCTCACCCGCACTCGCGGCCGCTGCCGAGGCCACCTTCGGCGCCGCCGTCGAGGACCTCTACGGCATGACCGAGATCTCGCCGGTGGCGGGCGCGCTCTGCCGGCAGCGGCATCTCCACATCGACGGGGGCGTCGGACTGGTGGAGGTGTGCGATCTCGACACCGGGAGGAAAGCCGCGCCCGGAGAACTCGGCACGATCGTGGCCACCCCGTTCTACCCCTACCGGGAGTGCATGCCGGTCTTCCGGTACGACACCCGCGACCTGGTGCGGCAGCTACCCGACGCACCACTCGACTGCGAGATGCAGAACGTGCCGGCGACCTCGCACATCCTCGGCAAGGCGGACCATGTGCTGCGCACCCAGGACGGTCCGGTGACCTCGCGCGACATCGTCGAGGTCCTCGATGCGCTGCCCGGCGCGCGCTGGCCGATGCGCTACGGCGCCGAGGTGGTGGACGGTCGGCTGCACGTCACGGTGGCCGCCTCCTCGATACCGGAGACGACCGGCATCGCGCGTTACTTCGCCGATGCGGGCATGGATGCCACGGTCGACGTCGTACCGGTGGAAGGCGCCCGACTGCGCCGCCTCCGCTGCGATCTGCTCGAGCACAGCTTCTCCTCCATCGGGGGTGCCGCATGACCGCCGCACAGGACGTGTTCTTCGTCCTCGTGACCCTCGCGATCGCACTGGGTGTCTCACTCGCGTCGGTCGGCTACTTCCGGAAGGTCACGCTGCCCCGTCCCCCTGTCGGCGTCTTCAACGGCAACGACATGGTCATCATGATGTGCTTCGTGATCGCACTGCCCTTCTTCTATCTCGCCCTTCCGGGCTGGCTGTTGCCGCCCGTACTGGGTCTGACCCTGGCCAGTGGGCTCAGCGTCGCTTACGGGGCGGTCGTGCGGCGGGGGTTGGTGCGCTGGTCCCTCATCATCTGCCTGATGGCCGCCGACTGGCTCACCGCGCGCAGCGCCGAGGACGATCCCACCCACGCGCTGCCGTACTGGCTGATCAACAGTGTGGTCATCCTGCTGATGGCGGTCGGCGCGGCCAACCTCAACACGCAAGGTGGGTTGAAGCTGCGGCACGTCTCCCGCTTCGCGCTGGCGCTCGCCGTGTACGACCTCTTCTTCGCCACCGTCGTACCGCTCACCCAGAAGCTGTTCGGCGCGGTGCAGGGCTACGCCTTCGCACCGTCGGCCGGGGTGCGCATCGGTGAGTTCGGCGCCGTCGTGGGCATGGGCGATCTCCTGGTCTACGCCCTCTTCACCACCGTGGCCTACAAGGCGTACGGACGTCAGGGGCTGGCCTTGGCCCTTTGCCTGGTCGCCGTGTTCGGCGCGCTGGCACCGACTCTGACGCCGATCACGATCGAGGCTTTCACCGGGCATCTTCCCGAGATCGTGCCCGCTCAGATCTTCTTCGGTCCGGCCGCCTTCTTCGGGTACCGCGTGCTGCGGCGCAGCGGCCCGGAGCGGCGCATGGTCGATGTCCGGCCGCCCGCGCGGCTCGCGCCGGCCCACGGAGAACTGGAGACCGCGGGCCCTCGCACTCGCCCGTGAGCGGAAGGACTCCTGGACGTCGATGACGATCAGTGCTCGTGTCACGCCCCCAGCGTCAGCCGTACGGACGGCCGGCGACAGGCCGCCTCGGGCCCCGACGCGGATGGATCCGGTCAGCCGATCCCTGCGGTCGCCTCGCTCAGCAGAGGAACCCGACCATCGGACGGCCTCGCATCGCAGTGGGCGTCGGGCGGCCGTCACGCCGGCAGGGCTCGCCTACCCCTCGCGGACCTCGGTCCAGGCCGTGCTGGTGCGCCGCCGGGTTCGGGTCAGCTTGCCGTCCAGCGGGACCGCCCGCCCCGCCACCCGGGCGGGAGCCGGGACGACGGCCGCGGCGTCCTCGGCGACCCGGTCCTGCTCGCCCGCGCCCCGCTGGACAGGCAACCACAGGTGGTGGAGTGGGTCAGGCCGCCTGGAGCGGAACGACCGTGCGGGGGCGTGATTCGCGCTCGTCGTAGGTGACGTCCACTCCCGCTTCGTCTACTGCAGCGAGCGACGCGATGCGCGCTTCCTCGGACTCCCACTGCACGATCGAAATCACTGCGTCGCCGGACACCCAGCACTCACCCGAGAGGCATCCCGGTGTGCGCAGCATGACCTCACGGACTTGATGGACGCGCGAGATGAACTCATCGCGGTAGGCGGGGTGCGGATAGTGGTAGGCCACCATTCCTATCTTCATGACGCTCTCCTTCGCTCCTCGGGCGTACGAGGTCACCGCAAGCATTATACGCTGGCGTATAACGTAAGACTAGATCGAATATACGGCTGCGTATATTCGGTGGGTGAGTGAGGTGGGACACATCGTGGGCGCTTCCCGGACACCACGCGACAGATGGGTGGAGGAAGGTCTGCGGGCGCTGGCCGACGGAGGCCCGGACGCCGTGAGAGTCGAGGCGCTGGCGAAGCGGCTCGGCGTCACCAAGGGCGGGTTCTACGGGTACTTCGACGACCGCGACGCTTTGCTGAAGGCGATGCTCGACACCTGGGAACGGGAGAGCACTGACGAGGTGATCGAACGGGTCGAACACGAGGGCGGCGACCCCAGGACCAAGATCCGGCGCGCGGGCGTGCTGACCTTCTCCAGTGACCGGCTGCTCCCCATCGACCTCGCGGTCCGTGACTGGGCCCGGCGTGACGAGGCGGTCGCCGAGCGCCTGCGGCGGGTGGACAACCGGCGAATGGCCCTGCTGCGGGAGATGATCGGCACCTTCTGCTCCGATCCCGAGGAGGTCGAGGCTCGCAGCCTGATCGCCTTCTGCATGGCGATCGGACAGCACTCCCTCGCCGCCGACCATGAAGGACGCACCCGGGCGGAGGTTCTCGACCGTGCCGCCGGCCTGATCCTCGACTCCTGAATCCCGAGCTGTCCTCGACCTTGGTTCGTCCGGGGGGTCGGGGGCGGAGTCGAAGATCCCGCAGCACCAGGCTGTGGGGCACCACGGGTGCTGCCGATGGGCGGGACGCGGGCGCCGGGCCGGACGGAGTCGGCCCATGATCTATGAGGCCGAGTTCCTGGCCGTGCCTGTCCACTGCGGTAGCGCCGGCCCCCTTCTCACCAGTGGTCGGCGCGACGGTGCACACCAAGTGCCGCGCGTTCTCAGCGGCGTACAGCTCTTCCGGCCGGCTCGTGATGTCCGCGTTGCCGGCCGTCCACCGCGGCGACGTCTGGAGACCTGGGTTGTGGTCCGGCCGACTGCTGCTGTTGGATCACATGCGTGGAGCTTCAGCAATCGATCGCGGACAGCCCCTACGGGTATCCCGGCTGGCGCGATGTCCCGTACGTGGGCGAGCCCCAGGGTGCGGGGCTGGACGAGGATGTGGTGGGCCGTTTCGGCGCTCGCCTGGCCGCCCGCCTGCTCGACACGGGTGTGCTGGTCGCCGCCATATTCCTGGCGAGCCTCCTCGCCGACTACGCCGGCGATGTCTTCCTGGCGCTCGTCTTCGTGGCCGTGGTCGGCGGGTACGAGCCGGCGCTGACCTCGGTGTACGGGGCCACGCTGGGCAAGCGGCTGTGCGGGCTGCGGGTCGTCCGGAGCGGGGACGGGCGCGGGCCGGGCTTCGGCCGGGCGCTGTGGCGCTGGGTCTGCGTGCTGATCGGATGCGCCGTGCCCGTCCTGTGGATCGTCAACCTGCTGCGGTGTGCCTGGGGCCCCTACCGTCAGTGCCTTCACGACAAGGCCGCGGGCACCGTCGTATGCCGCGCGGAGCACTGAAACCCTTCTCGACAACGGGTGATCTCGCGTCGATATCGTGTTCGGCATGGGGTTGTGGAAGAGATCTTTACCCGCCGCGCAGCAGCCGGTGTGGGGGTGGCAGGAATGGGACTGGCAGCGGTGGCAGCCGCCCAGTGCCATCGAGCGGCGGCTGTTGGAGGCGAAGTCGCGCGGCGACTGGGCGGGATATCTCGAAGTGGTCCTCCACACGGACCTGTTCTTCGCCGATGAGCGGGCGCTGGCCGACGCCGAGCCTGGCATGTTCCGCCTCACCCGGCAGTGGAACCCGCATGTGCAGGCCGAATGCGTGGCCCTGTTCACGGAGGGAATTCTTCCGCCGCCCGATCCGGAGATGGTCTTCCAGTCCCTGACGCTGGACTGGTACGCGAGCGACTGGAACGAGAAGCGAGCGCCCTGGGTCGCCATCAACCCGGGCACCCCCTGCGAAGCTTTTCTCCCCGCCGCCAACCCGCAGGTCAGAGCCGTCTGGCGACGGCACACCGACGATATCGACGGCTGCGGCTACGCCCACCCGCACGGACAAGTACGCGGCCTGTCCGTGGGCGGACCGCTCCAAGGCCCAGTCGCGCACGGCCTTGCCTGCGCCGCGCTGCTCTTCGTCAAGAACGGCGAACTGTGGAACTCCATGGCCCACCACGGCATCGGCTACAACGACGAGAAGCGCAGGCTCAAGGAGTGGTGGGGGGTGACCTCCCGCCAGGAGTGGGCCGGCACACAGAAACGTTTGCTCGAGGCCGACATGGTCAGTCCGGTGTGGGAGTTCGCCCTGGGCGTCCGCCGCTCCCTCGCCCAGGACTTCGCAGGCCCAGTCGAACTGGACCACTGGCGGCACGTCGCCGAGCGCGTCCTGCGGTACAACGCCGCCCAGGGCGCGCAGCCCCGGATCACCCCCGATGGAGTCACCGCGGCTCGCCCCCGCAGCACCCACGAAGTCGAGGCGGAGGTCGCCGGAGTGCAGCGGCTCATCGGGCGGATCGCCCGCTACGAAGCCCGGTTCCGCGCCGACGGGCTGCTGGCCGCCAACGCCTTCGTCCGCTCCGTCGAAGCCTGGGACTACGGACGGGCCTCCGGCATGGCCCGCTGGGGTATCGCCGCCCGCTATTGCACCCTCCAAGAGGCCGAACAGGCCGTGGTCGCCGCCGGCCGCGCCAGTGCCCGGAACTACCGCTCCTGGCCGGAGTTCTCCGCCGCCTACATCCTCGGCCGCTGTCTGCACTTCGACGAGGAAGAGTTCGGCAGCTGGTACGAGGACATGCTCACCGCCCACCGCGCCCTCACCACCGACCCCGCCAGCCCCTGGCTCACCATCCCTTGGAACTGATGCCCGGAAGGCCACACGTGTGGCCGCACCGGGCCGTGCACGTGGCAGGAACGAAGTCGGGCGACAGGGGTGACTCTCCCGCTACCAGATGGCGGGGCCGGGCGGGCCGTTCCCAGGTTTGGCCGGTTGTCCGGTCAGCCGGTGGCCGGGGTGTGATCGGTACGAAGCCGAAGCCGAGCAGACAGACAGCAGCAGTACACGGCGGCGGCGCGGGCCGAGGCGAGCGGCGAGCTGGTTGAGGTGGGCAGCCCGGACAGGGCGGACCGGGGTGGGCCCGGCGGCGACGCGGCGCGGCGGCGGGCCGGGCCCGGCGGTGGAGCTACGGCGTCGGTCAAGGGCCTCGCGCAGTACGACGGAGATCTCCTCGGGCGGCAAGTTCAGTTCGGCGAGGGCCCCGAGGGGTGAGAGGGATCTCTTCGAGGAAGTACTCCCCGCGGTCGTCCCGCTGGACCTCGGGGCCGCCGCGGTCGGCGAAGTTCCGCCTTTCGGTGCTTGAGAAGCGCTTCGAGGCGGTCGGCCGCGGCCTCGGTCCCGCCCGCCTCGCGGAAGGAACGGCCGACGGCGCGCGCCGCCGCACGGTGCCCGGCCGCCTCGTCCAGGACGGTGCCGACGGCGTCCCTGATGCGCTGCGCGTCGGCGCGGCCGAAGCGCAGTCTGACGCCCGCGCCCGCGGCGGTGACCTGGCCCGCGACGATGGGCTGGTCGTCCCTGATCGGGGCGACCACCAGCGGAACGCCGTGCCACAGCGCCTCGCAGACGGTGTTGTGCCCGGCATGGCAGACGACGGCGTCGACGCGGGTGAGCAGCGCCAGTTGGGGCACGTGCGGGCGGAGCAGGATGTTCTCGCCCGCCCCGGTCACGCTGCCCGCGGGGTCGACGACGACGGCGTGCACCCCGGCCATGCCGGACAGCGCCTCGACCGCCGCGTTCAGGAACGGCGCGCTCGCATCCGCGTTGGCGGTGCCCAGGCTGACCAGGACCGTGCGTTCCGCTCCCGCCAGCCACTCCCAGGGGAAGTCCGCCGGCGCCGGGCGGTCGGTCACGGACGGGCCCACCAACCAGACCTGTTCGGCCAAGGCGACCGGGCCCAGCAGGGCTCGGGTGGTGTAGGCGAGGACGCCGTGCGGGGACATCCTCGGGTCGGCTTCGCCGCGGCCGTCCGCGATCCGGCCGCGCAGCGCCTCGAGGAGGCCGTCCACCCAGGCCGCCACCTTGGGCATGCCCGCGAGCGGGTCGACCAGTTCGGCCGAGGTGGTCGCGGACGTGACCCAGGTCAGGCCGAGCGATTCGGCGATGATGCCGCCCGCGACGGTCTGCTGGTCGACCACCACGAGGTCCGGGTCGAACTCCTCGATGGCCGCCCGTATGCGGGGGGCCATGTGGTCGGCCAGTGGGATCAGGAAGCTCTCCCACAGGAACCGGAGGGCTGCAGGGCCCTTCAGCCCGGCGGTCCGGACCGCGATCTTCGCGTCAGGGTCCGGCCCGGGGTCGGACGAGACGCAGGGGAACACCCGGGCACCAGGTCCGGCCAGGCGGCGGACCAGCTCGTCGGGCCCGGCCCAGGCGATGTCGTGGCCGCGTGCGGCGAGCGCGGCGGCGGTGCCGACGGCCGGGTTGATGTGGCCGACCAGCGGCGGCACGACACACAGGATCCGGCTCATCTAGCCCGCCTCAAGGGGTGTGTGGATGTCGTCTTCAAGCCAGCCCAGGAGCAGGTCGGCCGTCTCCTTGGGCCGCTCCACGAGCACCGAGTGCCCCTGGTCGGGCAGGACCGCGGTGCGGCAGCACGCGAGCGTGGCCGCCACGTGGTCGGCCTGGCCGGAGAGTTCGGAGTCCGCGCCGTACAGGGCGAAGACGGGGCAGCGGATGGCGGCGAGCCCGTCGTCCAGGACGCGGCTGCGCGGGATGTCCTCGGCCAGGGTGGTGGCGTCCAGGATGCGCCCGGCGAGCTGGAAGGGTCGCGCGTTGCGCTCGGGGTCCTCCAGGAGCCAGGTGCGCACTTCCTTCACCACCAGGCCGCCCTCTTCGCCGGTGAGGCCCTCGGCCATCTTCGCGGCCCACGACCGCACCGGCGGCTCGGCCTCGATCGCCATGACCGACCGGACGCGGTCGGGGCGGGTGGCGGCGAACCCGTAGGCGATGGCGCCGCCGAAGGAGTTGCCCACCACGTGCGCCGGGCGGCCCTCCCCGAGGGCGTCGAGGAGTCCGTCGAGGTCCGTCACGAAGTCCTCCAGGCGGTAGCCCGTGGCGGGCCGGGTGGTTCGCCCGTGCCCGCGCAGGTCGTACATGAGGACGTCCATGCCCCGCTCGGCGAAGACGGGGCCGAGGGAGAAGTAGTAGCTCGCCAGACTGTCGATGAGCATGCCGTGGACGAGCACCACGAGGGGCCGCGGGCCGTCGACCGGTGGCCCGGCCGCGGGCATGCGTTGCACATGGACGTCCAGTTCACCGACGCGGATCTTCGGCATGCTCAGACCGCCTCGGTCGCGGGCGCGGTGGAGAAGGCGGCGAGGACATGGCTGACCAGGTCGCCGACGGTCAGCGAGATGATCTCCTCAAGGCCGCGGTCCGCGATGAAGGCGGCGAAGTTGACGGTGTCGCCGTAGTGGTCGCGCAGCGCCGCGGAGAGCGTGACCAGGTCGATGCTCTCCAGTTCGAGATCGTCGTGGAACCGCGTGCTCATGGTGATCTCGGCGTCGTCGAGCCCGTACTCACCGAGCACCTCGTGGAGCATGCCCGTCACCGTGTCCAACACGGTCCGCTCGTCCGGGACGGGGGGTACGGCGGTGTGTGGTTCAGCAGTCATCCTGGCTCTCCTCTTCATGGGCGACCGTCCAGCCCACGACGTAGTCACGGGACGGCAGTCCTGGGGGGTTCGCGACGGTGCGGTGATGGACGTGGTGGGTGCCGCCGCCGGTGCGGACCGTCAGTGCCGTGTCGGTGGCGGCGGTGATCTCGATGCGCTTCGGGGCACCGGCCAGGCCGGTGCCGCGTGCCTTGCCGACGGCCTCCTTGGCGGCCCAGAAGCGGGTGAACCACAGGGCCTCGGGTTCGCCGGTGTCGCGGACCAGTGAAGCGAGCAGGCTCCGCTCGCGGGCGCCGAGCGCCACCTCATGGGTCCCCTCCGGGCGCTCGGTCACCTCCTCGATGTCGATACCGCACGGAACGCTCCTCGCAATCGCGACCGCGGCCTCGGCCCGGTGCGCGAGGGAGACGTGGAGGTCGGGGAGGGTACGGCCGTACGCGCCTGTGACGTAGGGGCGCCCGGCCCGGTCGTTGGCGACCCGCAGTTCGGCGGGGAAGATCCCGCCGCTCCCGGCGTCCCACAGCAGCTGTCGTACCGCGTCCTTGACCGCGATCCGGCCGAGCAGCCACTGGCGACGCCCGCGTGGGACCTGTGCCTGGTAGGCGCCGCGTTCCTCGCCGGCCAGCATGTTCCGCATGATCAGCTCGCGAGTGGCAAGGTCGGGCCAGCGCTCGTGGACCAGGGTCCAGCCACCGTCCTGGATCTCGGCGAGGGTGTGGTGCTCCGGTTCTCGGTCCACCCGGCGGATGCGCGGGTCGCTGTCGAAGCGGCGGTCGCGCCAGCCGTTGAACTCCGCCCAGACCCGGCCTTCCCTGACCAGCTGCATGTCCGCTTCGAGCGTGGTCTCGCTGACGGAGACGATCCGGATCAGACAGTCGAGCCGCTCGCCCGGCGCGGGGTGCGCGCCGTGGAAGCGAATCTCCCGCATGCCGACGGGGAAGACGGTGGTGCGGGTGGGCAGCCGCGACATGATCCAGTAGCCGAGCAGCTGGCCCACGTTGTCCAGCAGGGCCCCCGGTGCGGACGGAGTGGTGAGGACCCCTTGTACGTGCGCGTCGCCGATCGCGGTCAGTTCGGTGACGCCCTGGAAGCGCGGGCCGTGGAACATCCAGCGCCGGGTGTACAGCTCGGCGGCGGTCAGCTCGCAGGGGCGCTCCCCGTCCCGGGGGAAGGTCCACGGGGCGGGCGGACGCGCGTCACCGGCCCGGGCGAGTTCGACGGTGGCCTGGGCGTACGGGCCGAGGGTGGCCGTCACCCGGGTCGTGCCCGAGGGGTGTGGGGGCTCGGGGGTGACGTGGACGGGTATGTCGACCGCGGGGACGGCGGTGATCCACTGGTGGAGCCGGACGTCGTGGACGGCCACCGCGTGCAGGCCGGGGGCGGCCCGCTCGGCGAAGTCCATCAGGTGCCTGATCACGGTCGTGCCGGGTACGACCGGCCAGCGATCGGCGGGGTCGGCCCTCGGCGGCTGCTTGAAGAAGCAGTGGTCGAGCAGGTACGGCATGGTCTCGACGGAGATCCGCAGCGAGGTGTGCAGGTCACCGGGGGTGCCTCGCCACGGGGTGGCGCGTCGGGCCGCCGGACCGCGCGGGACGGCCCGGGGTTCGGTGGATGCGGTGGTGCGCGGGGTGCCGGGGCGGTGTGTGGCGAGGACGTCCGCCACGAGCGCCGCGGTGTCGTCGAGCAGCGCGGTGAACTCGGCTGCCAGCGGGTCCCGGGCGCCGAGCGCGTCGAGGGGGGAGGTCCACTCGCCTCGCGCCGTGCGGTGCCGTGGGGCCAGGGCGGCGCCGACCACCGCGCGGGTGGGCTCGTCGAGGGAGATCAGCGCGCCGCCGAGGTCGAGCCGGACCGGATGGCGTACCACCGTGCGGGCGGGGGCGCCCGCCGGGCGGAGGGCGGCTTGGTCGGGGTCGGCTCCGTCCGTCCACAGGGCGGTGGCCACGCGGCGCAGTTGGGCAAGGCCGGGCCGGTGCGGGGCGTGGGCGGGGACCTCCAGGTGGTCGCGGCCGCGCAGGGTGTCCCCGATCAGGGAGCCGAGCCGGCCGACGCCGAGTTGGACGAATCCGCGGAAGCCCGCCGCGTACATGGCCTCGATGAGCGGCCGGAAGCGGACCGGTTCCAGCAGGTGCCGGACGAACAGTTCGCGCACCGCCTCCGGTCGCGAGGGGTACTCCCGCAGCGTGGTGGCGGACCAGACCGGTCGCCGTGCGGGGCGCAGCGTGTAGGTCTCCGCCGCCTTCCGTATGGGGTCCAGGTAGGGGCGGAGCATGGGGGTGTGGAAGCCCGAGCGGAACGGCAGCACCTGCGAGATCGCGCCCTGTTCGCGGAAGCGGTCGACGAACGCTTCGACCGCTTCCGCCGGTCCGCAGATCATGGACTGTCGGGGGGCGTTGTCGTGCGACAGCACGACCCGCGTCTGTCCCCGAAGGGCCTGGAGGACGCGGTCCGCGGGTGCGCCGATCACCGCGAAGGCGAGGCCCGGCACGCGCAGAGCGTCCGGGTCGAACGAGGCGAGGAAGGCGTCGACCTCGTCGTGGGCGTGGATCCCGGCGGCCGCCATGGCCGTCCACTCGCCGAGGCTGTGGCCCGCGTACGCGTCGGGCACGATGTTCATCCGCTCCAGGGCCGCGTGCAGGATGCGGCCGAGCTGGAAGACTCCGGTGCCCTGCCGGCCGACGTCGCCGACCGCGGCATCCGTCCCGGACAGCGACCAGGGGAGGCCGAAGTGGCGGGCGACGTCCTCGCAGTCGGGGTCGAAGTCGGCTTCGAGGCCGGGGAAGACGAAGGCGAGGCGGCCACCGCCGGCCTTCCCGAGCAGCGGATCGGGGACGAACCACACGTCGTTCCTGCCGCGCCAGGCTCGACCCCGGTCGACCACCTTGCGGGCGAGCGCCAGGCGCTTGGGCGTCGGGGCGACCACGCCGAGTCGGACCGGCCCGGCGGGCTCGGGCGTGGTCTCGTCCGTCACGGAGGCGAGGAGGGCGGCGTCGTCGCGGTCGAGGAGACGTGCCAGCTCGGCGGGGCTCGCCCCGGCCAGTCGCAGCACTCGCTCGGGCTCGTGCACCGTGACGACGGGGCCGCCGGTGCCGGGGGCGGCAGCGGCCGGGGCGGTGCCGGGCTGCTCCAGTACGACATGGGCGTTGATGCCGCCGAAACCGAAGGCGTTGACCCCGGCGCGGCGTACCGGGCCGTAGACGGCGGGATCCCATGCGACGGCGGTGTCCACGGTGGTGAAGCGGGTGCGGGCGAGCGCCGGGTGCGGGTCCTCGCAGTGCAGGGTCGGCGGGAGGACGCCGTGGTGCACGGCGAGTGCGGCCTTGATGAGTCCGGCGATGCCGGCGGCCGGCATGGTGTGCCCGATCATGGATTTGACCGAGCCGATCACGCCGCGGGGTGCGTCGCCGGGCGGGCCGAAGACGGCGGCGACCGTCGCCAGTTCGGCGGTGTCGCCCGCCGGGGTGGCGGTCCCGTGGGCTTCGAGCAGCCCGACGGCACCGGGCGCGGCGGGGTCCTGACCGGCCCTGCGCCAGGCTTCCCGGATCGCCTCGGCCTGGCCCGCGGAGTCCGGGCTGAGCAGACCACCGGCGCGGCCGTCGCCCGCGACCCCGGTGCCGGTGATCACCGCGTAGACACGGTCGCCGTCGCGCTCGGCGTCGGCGAGTCGCTTGAGCACCACCACCCCCGTGCCCTCGCCGATGAGCACCCCGTCGGCGTCCCGGTGGAACGGGCGGATGCGCTCGCTGTGCGACAGGGCGCCGAGCTGGGAGAAGACGCTCCACAGCGTGATGTCGTGGCAGTGGTGGACTCCCCCGGCCAGGACGACGTCGCAGCGACCGGACTCCAGCTCGCGGGCCGCGTGGTCGACCGCGATGAGCGAGGAGGCGCACGCGGCGTCCACGGTGTAGGACGGCCCGCGCAGGTCCAGGCGGTTGGCCAGTCGGGAGGCGGCCAGGTTGGGGACCAGGCCGATGGCCGACTCGGGCGCCTCGGGCCCCAGCTGGGCGGTGAAGGCCTGACGCACCTGGTCGAGCCGCTCCGCCTCCAGGTCCGGCAGGAGTTCCCGCAGTGTGCGCACGAGCTGGCCGGCCGTGCGCACCCGCTGGTCGAGGCGTACCAGCCCCGGGGTGAGATAGCCGCCACGGCCGAGGACCACTCCGGTGCGGCGCCGGTCGGCGAAGAGCCGGTCGGCGCCGCCGGCGTCCTGGACCGCCTGGGACGCCACCCGCAGCGCGATCAGTTGGTCCGGCTCGGTGGCCGGTACGGAGGTGGGCATGATCCCGAAGGCCGTGACGTCGACCTCGGCGAGATCGTCGACGAACCCTCCGCGTCGGCAGTAGACGCGGTCGGCGCGGCGTTCGCGTTCGCCGTCCGGGACGTAGTAGTCGACGTCCCAGCGGGCCGAGGGGACCTCGGTGATGGCGTCGACTCCGTGGACGAGGTTGTGCCAGTACGTGCCGAGGTCGGGGGCGCCCGGGAACAGGGCCGCCATGCCGACGATGGCGATCGGACAGGATCCGGGCATCGCGGCGGTCACCACCCCGAGGCCGTGTAGACGACGGCGGTGTTGTCCCGCGGGCCCCAGGCCAGTTCGCGCAGCAGGCTCACGGCGCCCTCCGCGGGGTCGATGAGGCTGACACCGCGCGCCGCGTAGACACGCATCAGTTCCGGGGTGACCATGCCGTTGTTGGTGCCGGTGGGCGCCCACGGACCCCAGTGGACGGTCAGTGCCCGGTGACCGGTGCTCTGTGACCAGTCGCGGCCGATGGCCTCCAGGGCGTCGTTGGCGGCGGCGTAGTCGGTCTGGCCGCGGTTGCCCAGGACGGCCGCGATGCTGCCGAACAGCACCGCGAAGCGCGGGCCGCCGGGGAGCGTGCCCACGGCGTCCAGGACGGTCCTGGCGCCATCGGCCTTGGTGCCGAAAACCCGGTGGAAGGAGTCCGGGGACTTCTCCGCGAACAGTTTGTCCTCGATGACTCCGGCCGCGTAGACGACCCCGTCGACCCTGCCGTGTTCGACGTGCACGCTCTTCACGGCACGGTGCACGGCCTCGGGGTCCAGCACGTCCACGCAGTGGTAGCGCACGGGACTGCCCAGTCGGGTGAGTCGGCGGACGGATTCCCGCACCTCTCGCTCGGCCTGGATCCTGCCGATCTCCCGCTCGGCCTCGGCCGGGGACGTCAGTCCGCTCTCGATGAGGGCGGCGCGCAGCTCGGTGTCGGTGGTGGCGGTCGCGATGGCGGGAGCCTCCTCGACGTCGGGCATCGAGGTGCGGCCGAAGATCTCCAGTCGGCAGCGGGTGGCGGTGGCGAGCGCCGTGGCGAACCGGGCGGTGATCCCCCGCGCGCCGCCGACCAGGATCAGCACCGACTCGTGGTCGAGTCCGAGGGCCGCGGCCTCCGCGGCGCCGTCGTCGGCGGGTCCGGCTCCGGAGCTGCCCAGGGTGCCGAGGCCGGTTTCGGTCATCCGCGTGCCGCGCCGCTGCTCGCCCTCACGCAGCACGACGGGCTCGCGGTCCGCACAGCTCAGTTCCGCGATGATCGCGTCAGCCGCGGTGGACGGGTCTGTTCCGGCGGGCTGTTCGACGACGCGGGCGATGGTCCGCGGGTATTCCCGGGACAGCGAGCGGAAGAGTCCGCGCAGCCCGGCACAGGCGCCGGCGGCCAGCAGCCAGCGCGGTCCGTTGGCCAGGGCCGCTTGGTAGAGGGGTACGGCACCCGGCAGTACGGGCTCGGGGGCCGGGCCGCCGTCCGGGGAGACCAGGTGGATCAGACCGTCGAATCCGGCGCCGTCGGGTATCCCCATGGCGGTCACCGCCCGGGCTCCGTACGTGTCGAGCCTCTCCTTGACGGACTCGGCGAGCGGGCCCTCGCCGACGATCAGGAAGACGCGTCCGGTGAGTTCCGAAGGGGCCGGGGCCGCGGGCGGGAGGTCGATTTCCTTCATCAGCAGCCGCTTGGGGGCCGTGATGACCGGTTCGGCGTCCACCTCGGGCGAGCCGTGGGCCGCTGCGGGAGGCTCGGGCGGCGGCGTGTCGTCCGGCCGCGCGGCGACGATCAGTTCGGCGATGCCCGCCGCCGTACGCGCCCTGGACAGCGCCTCGATGTCGGTGCCTTGGGTGGTGGGCAGGTCGAGCCGCCGGGCGAGCTGCCCGGCGATCTCGGCCCGCTTGATGGAGTCGACGCTCAGGTCGGCCTCCAGGTCCAGATCGGGCTCGATCATGTCCGCGGGGTAGCCGGTGCGTTCTCCGATCACCTCCAGCACGGCTGCGAGCACCGCGGCATCGCTCAGATCGGTCGGCTCGGCCGGCGCGGGGTCCGGCGCGGCCATCGGAGCGGTCGTCGCCTCGGGGAGTTCGTGCTCCAGGGGTAGGGGATGCGGAAGGGCTCGTGAGCCGGTGCCGAGGTAGCCGAGCAGCACGTCTCGTTGGGCGCTGATCATCTCCCGGCTGGTGCGGAGGAATTCGCTGATGAGGGCCTCGCGATCGATCGCCGCCCCCTCGCCGGCGGCGTCGCGCGCGCTTCCGGGGCTGCCTGCCTGAGCGGTCATGCGTACCTCCGGGATGCGCTGGGCGGGGTGCAGGCCCGCAGCGGGGATGGCGCCGTCGGCGGTGCGGACCAGATGGCCGTCGACGGTCCAGCCCGCGCGCCTGCGGCGGGGAGCATGGGCCGCATCGACCGCGTCACGGCCCTGGAACAGCCAGCCGGTGCGTACGTCCGTCCCGGCGACAGCCAGTCGGGCGAGGGCGGCGAGGAAGCCGGACAGGCCCGAGTGGCGCCCGGCCTCCAGGGTGACGGTGCGGTGCGGGCGGTCGCCGAGGATCTCGGTGACCAGGCGGGTCAGCACCGCACCGGGGCCGGCCTCGACGAAGGTCCGGGCGCCCGCCTCGTACATGGCCTCGATCTGCTCGACGAAGCGGACCGGTGAGCCGATCTGGGCGGCCAGTTCGGCGCGTATCCCTTCGGGCGTGGTGGGATAGACGGCCGCTGTGCGGTTGGACCACACCGGGATCCTCGGCGCCTCGAAGGACACCGCGGCGAGCGACGAGGCGAAGGTGTCACCCGCGGCCTCGACCAGAGGACTGTGGAAGGCGCAGGCCACCGGGATCCGCTTGGCTTCGAGGCCCCGCTCGCGCAGCCGCTCGACCGCCACCGTCACGTCCTCGGTGGAGCCCGAGATCACCGTCTGACGGGGTGAGTTGCAGTTGGCGAGGGTGACGGACTTCGCACAGCCCACTTCCTCAAGGGCCGCGGTGAGCTCCATCGCCGAGGCGGCGATCGCGGCCATGGTGCCGGGGTCGCCCGTCCCGGTGGCGGCGACGACGGACTCGGCCCGTGCCCTGCTGCACCACAGCAACTCCTCGGGGCCGAGGGCACCGGCCGCGGCGAGCGCCGCGAGCTCGCCGTAGCTGTGTCCGGCCGTCATCGCCGGGCGCACGCCGACCCGGCCCAGCAGGTACTGGACGGCGAACCCGGTGATGCCGAGCGCGGGCTGGGCGACGCGGGTGTCGGTGATGCGGTCGGCCTGGGCCTGCCGTCCGGCCTCGTCGAAGGCGGACGGCGGGAAGAGGGCGGACGCGGCCCGCTCGTCGAGGTGCAGGAGGCACTGGAGTTCGGGGAACGAGACGAACAGCTCGGCGAGCATGCCGGGGCGCTGGCTGCCCTGGCCGGGAAAGAGGAAGGCGATCTCGCCGGGTTCGCTGCCGTCCGCCAGGTGGATTCCGTCGTCGGGGGCGTGTTCGCCGTCCATGGCCCGTCGCAAGGCGGCGGTCAACTCCGGTACGGAGGAGGCCAGCACCGCGATACGGGGAGGCAGACCGCGTACGGCGTCGAGGTCGGCGCGGCGCGCGGCGGCGAGGGCGAGGTCGCGCAGCCGGGGCGGCTCGTACTCCGGGACACCGGACGGAGAGTCGCCGGACGCGGAGCCGCCCGACTCGGCGAGGGCGAGCAGATGCCGGGCGGCCCGGGTGGCGCCCTCGTGGTCGGCGCCGCGGAGGAGGAACAGCTCGACGGGCCACTCGTCGCGGGCATGCGAGGGCGGGGCACCCTCGTCGTGAGCGCGCAGGACCACATGGAAGTTGGTACCGCCGAAGCCGAACGCGCTGACTCCCGCGACGCGTTCGGAACGCGGGGCGGGCCAGGGCCTGGCCCGGGTGTGGAAGGCGAAGGGGCTGGTGCGTTCGTCCCACGCGGGGTTCGGCTGCCGCAGGTGCAGGGTGGGGGGTTTGACGCCGTGGTGGAGCGCGAGCGCGGTCTTGATCAGTCCGGCCAGGCCCGCCGCGCATTTGGTGTGTCCGATCTGGGACTTCACCGAGCCGAGGACGCAGCCGCCGGGTTCGGCTCCCGCCTCTGTGAAGACCTCGGTGAGCGCGGCCAGCTCGGTGCGGTCGCCGACGACGGTGCCGGTGCCGTGGGCCTCCACCACACCGACCTCGGCCGGCGAGATCCCGGCGTTGCGGTAGGCCCGGTCGAGTGCCCTGCGCTGGCCGTCGGCGCGCGGTGCCGTGAGGCCGAGCGCCCGTCCGTCGCTGGAGCTGCCGATGCCCTTGACGACGGCGTAGATCCGGTCGCCGTCGCGTTCGGCGTCGGTGAGCCGCTTGAGGACGAGGCAGGCGACGCCCTCCCCGAGGGCGATGCCGTCCCCCGATCGGTCGAAAGGTGCGGAGCGGCCGGAAGGGGACAGGGCGTGCGCCGAGGAGAAGAGGAGGTAGTCGTTGATGCCGTTGTGCAGGTCGGCGCCGCCGCACAGCACCAGGTCGCTGGTGCCGGCTGTCAGCTCCTTGCAGGCCGCGTCGACGGCGGCGAGGGACGAGGCGCAGGCCGCGTCGACCGTGTAGTTGGCGCCGCCGAGGTCGAGGCGGTTGGCGATCCGCCCGGCGATGACGTTGGCGAGGATGCCGGGGAACGAGTCCTCGGTGAGGCGCGGTAACTGCCGTTCCAGCTCGGGCGGGAGCTGTCCGAGGTAGGAGGGCAGGACGGTGCGGAGTGTCATGGCGTTCGACAGGTCGCTTCCGGCCTCGGCCCCGAAGATCACGGAAGCACGGCCCCGGTCGAAGGGGCGGTCGGCGTAGCCGGCGTCGGCGAGGGCGCGCCGCGCCACGTCGAGGGCCAGGAGCTGGACGGGCTCGATGCTGGGCAGGGAGGCGGGCGGGATGCCGTAGGCGAGCGGCTCGAAGGGGATCTCGGGCAGGAAGCCGCCCCACCGCGAGGGGGTCCGCTCCCCCGCCCCCTCCTTGTCGTAATAGAGGGAAGCGTCCCACCGCGAGGCGGGTACCTCGGTGACGGCGTCCGTACCGGTCAGCACATTTCCCCAGAAGGACGCCAGGTCGGGCGCCTGGGGAAAGACGCAGGCCATACCGACGACGGCGATGTCCAGCGGCTCGGAGGCCGCCACGGGCTCGGCCCCGCCGGACGCGTGGGCCTCCCGGCACCGATCGAGCACGGTCTGCGCACCCGTGGTGACCGAGGCGTGCAGCGCGGCCACGGTGGTGACCCTTGATCGCAGTACGGCGACCTGCCCGGCCATGAACATGCCCTCGGAGAGCTGGCGGTCCTCGTCGACCTCGCGCAACTCGCCACCGACGCGTTCGATACCTTTGCTCGCCAACCGAAGCCGCCCGACATTGAGTTGTTCGAGGCGCTCCCACGTCTCACGGCTGGGCGCCGCACCGGCCAGCAGCTCCTCCCTGAGGACCGCGAACTCGTCGGTGTAGGGGCTGGGCACGCAGCGGGTGACGTGGCCGGGGGCGGTCTCCAGCAGTTCCGTATGCTCGGCTTCGAGCACCTGCCGCTGGAACAGCGGTCGCACCGCGCCCGCCGAGACGGCCTCTTCGGTGAAGAGATAGGCGGTGCCCATGAGGACTCCGACAGCCGCACCCCGCGCCGCCAGCGGAGCGGTCATGGCCGCGACCATGGCGGCGGACCGTTCGTCGTGCACGCCCCCGGCGAACAGCAACTGGAGCTCGGCGGCCGCCCCCTCCCCCACGCCGGCGAGGAAGTCGTCGACCACGTCGAGCTGGGCCTGCCACAGCGGGAAGCCGGCGCGGGGGCCGACATGGCCGCCGCACTCGGAGCCTTCGAAGACGAACTTCCGCGCGCCCGCTTCGAGGAACTGGTCCAGCAGGCCAGGCGAGGGCACGTGCAGGAAGGCCGAGACACCGGCCTCCTCCAGGGCCGCCGCCTGGCCGGGGCGCCCGCCGGCGATGATGGCGTGCGTCGGCCGGATCTCCCGGATGACCTCCACCTGGGCGTCCTTGATCTCCTCGGCGGCGAAGCCGAGGATCCCGACGCCCCACGGCACGTCGCCCAGAGCGCTCCGGGTCTCCTCCAGCACCGCGCGAGTCCGCTCCGCGCCGGACAGCGCGAGCGCGATGCAGGGCAGAGCGCCCTGGGCGGCCACGGCCGCGGCGAAGGCGGGCTGGTCGCTCACCCGCGTCATCGGCCCCTGCACGACCGGGAGTCGGGTACCGAGAGCACGACTGCCCAGGCTCTCTGGGCCGAGTACGGACGCGTCGACGGCGAGGGCTTCGGTCACGGCACCGCGTATGCCGCGTATGGCCGCGCCCAACGTGCCCCAGCGCCGCTGGAAGCGGGCCGCCAGGAACGCGTCCTGGCCCACTTCGAGGACGGGCGGTGGCCCGCCCGGTCCCGGGCCGCGTCGTCGCAGTACTCGCAGGCCGTCGACGACCACGGTCTCCGAACCGTCGAGCCCGCTGAGCACGCTCGTGATCTCCGCGGGGAGTTCCGCCTCGGCGAGCAGCGCGGTCTGGATGTCCAGGACCACTCCGGCGGCCCCGCCTGCGACCGCCGCCGCCGCGGTGTGGGGGCCGATGCCCCCGCAGGCCCACACCGGCAGGCCTTCCACCTCACCCGCGAGAAGCTGTTGGAGCAGGACGAACGTGCTCAACTCCGCACCGTGGCCGCCTACTTCGTTGCCGCGGGCGATCAGCCCGTGGGCCCCGTCAGCCGCGGCGGTCCGCGCCTGGGCGTCGGACGTCACTTCGGCCAGTACCCGGCGCCCGGGAAAGTCGGCCGCGGTGGCCGTACCACCTGCGCCGAGGACCACGGTGTGGACACATGCGGGGAGGTCCCGAGCTGCCACGCCGCGGTGGTCCGCCACGCGCACCGCGAACCCCGCGCGCGACCACTGGGCGGCGAGCCCCAACTGTTCACAAGCCAGGCGGACTTCACCCGTCAGATCGAGCACTCCCAACGCACCCGCGCGCACGGCGGCAGCGGTGAACCGTGCCGACGCGACACCGAACGGATGCACCGCGAGGACGAGGTCCCTCATTGAGGGTCTGCCACCGTCTACACAGGTTTGGGGCATACGCATCTGAACACTCCAATAAAACAAGGAGGCACGTGAAAGAAGAACTCAGGGTTCAGCCAAGTAACAGGCCTCGTGCGAAATGCGAAGGCGTGCGCGCAAAACACGGCCCTGAGAATGGGCAGGGCGAGCTGCCACGGATCAAGCGCCTCAAGGGTGGGGGGCAAGGCGTTCGAGAGCGAGTAGGACCCTACTACAAAGTAGGCTGCCTTGCCCCTACTCGGTAAGGGCTTCATTTCCGCGGACTCCTCCGCATGAAGAGGCAGTGATTTCACTCTGGCATATGCGTCTGTCAATCACGCAGCAGCGAGCGGGGAATGGGGGGCGAATCCACGCCATTCCATCGAGGGCGCACCCGGCCGGGCGGCACGGGCAGGGCACCGATATCGCGGCCGGTGACCCTGATGCCGGTTTCGTGGGCGCCTGTGCCGAGTTCGGCATGGAACGCCGGCTGGGGGAGATTCCGCCGACACGACGACCCCTCACTCGACGCCGACTGCGCACCCAGCACCCCGCAACCTCTCGTGGTCACTGCGGCACCACCACGCCTGCGCCTACCTGACACGGCGACTGGACGATCACACGCGGGCCGCCGAGATCGCCGCGGCCCTGGGCGACGACCTGACGGTGGTCGGCGAGGACTGACACGCCGATGGCCGCGCGGCCCCCGGTCGGGTTCGCCGAGCCCGACCACCGGGTCCGGGCATGCCTCTGCCTCCTGCCAGGGCGATGACTTTGCCGGCTCAGCTCTTGGATCCCATGATCCGGCATCGTCAGCTTCACGTCCGGGACCGCGGTCACCACAGGCGAGCCCTTTGCTTTGGCTGGCAGGCATTCACGGAATGCTCCCATCGCGCTGCGGCCTCACCCCGTAGACCGATGCGCTCAGACCCGCGCATCGAACTACGAATGCGGTGTTTCATCGGGATCATCGTCCAACGGCGTCTCAAGGTCGCTGCGTGACCGGGTCAGTCGTTCCTACCTTGGTGATCGGGATGAGCCGGCCATTCGCAGGACGCCTGAATCGAAGGTCTGCGCTCATGCCCATCCCGCGCTTCCTGGCCTACCGGCTCGGCAGATACAACACTGGATCCCCGGTTGGCCTCGAAGTTTCGTGACGGTCCGCCGATGGTCGGTGGACCGTTCTCGCGTTGTGGGCTGATGGTGGGCAGGCTGGTGGCCCGACTGTCGTGTCGGGTGGGCGCCGGGTCCCACTGCTCCGGGGGTGGGGTGGTGCTGTCGTAGGGATGGGGGATGTGCTGGTCAACCGGGGTCGGACAGTTGGGTGAGTCGTTCGAGGGCGTCGGTGATGTGGCTGGTCCAGGGCCAGTGGGCGGCGAGGCGGAGGATGCGGCGGCGGCCGATGGTCACGAGCTGTCCGGCCGCGGTGAACAGGCGGAACCGCAGGCGGCGGGGTTCCCAGAGGCGGGCTTTGCCGGTCAGGGCGAGCATCGGCATCCAGGCCAGCAGGTCGAGAGCGATCTGCACGGTATCCAACCCGGATCCGGTTCTGGACGGTGCGGTGCAGGGGCAGGCTGCGCAGGCCGGTGGCCCGGGCGGCCCGGATGCGGTCCTCGGCGCGGGCTCGCCGACGGTGACGGAGTTCGAGTTCGGCGATCGGCCGGCCGGTCGGCCCGTATCAGGGTCCGGCGCCCGCGCCGGTACTGTTTCGGCAGCTGGGCCAGGGCCAGTCGGGTGGCGGTGATGTGGTCGGCCGCCGTGTTCGAGCCCGCGCTCCCCGGCCGTAGCAGGGCCGGGACCGGCTCCCCGGTGCCGCCCGGTCCGTGGTCGACGAACCGCATCAGCGGATGGTGGCCGTAGGTCCGCTTCCAGGTGGGTGCGGCGTCCTGTTTGTCGGAGTGCGCGATCACCAGCACCCCGTCGAGGTCGACAGTGACCGTCCCGCCCGCATCCGGCACTTCCCGGCCAGCCGCCAGACATGCCGGCGGCTTCGGCCCGCGCGGCACGGATCTCCGCCAGCGTCTTGTCCCCGGAGGCTGCGAGGGTGTCGATGAGGCGGGAGACCGTAGGATCGGAAGCGACCGGCCCGAACACAGTCGGCTCGGCCCGCAGCATCCCGACGTCAGCCAGACAGTCCCCGCCCGTTCCGATCCGGAACAGGATCCCGTTGACCACTGTTCGATGGTCCTTCCACCGGCCGCCCCGCCTGCCCGAAGGCGGCAGGGGCGGCTCCAGAGGACCACTCGCGATTCGTCAGATCCCCCCCCGGCCCATGACCGAACCAACGAGCGGCCGGTCGGAACGTCACATGATCCGCCGGACGGTGCCTCGATCTGTCCTATCGAAGTGCATATGCCAGATGGCGAGCTGCTGACCTGCTGGGAGGCCAGATTCGTTTTGAGAAGCCGGGTCTTTCAGATTCCGGACGTCAGTGGACAATGGCGGAGTGCGGGTTGGCCGCCGGTCCCTCGGTGCTCAGCAGCACCACCACCGAGGTTGCTCCGAGACCCAGCGCCGTACGCCGCTCCTCGGCCCCCTCGCCGGTGAACGCCGCGCGCACACCGGCCAGCGACGCGGCCCCGCAGGGCCCCGAGGCCACGCCGAGAGCTGCCAGGTCGGCGGCCGCGCGGGCGCTGCCGGCGTCAGGAACGGCGACAGCGGCATCCAGCCCGCTGCGCAGGTAGGGCCAGGCCAGTGCGGAGGGGGTGCCGCAGTTCAGCCCGGCCATAATGGTTTCACCGGTGGCGACGCTGACGGCTTCACCGCGGATCAGGCTCGCCAGGACGCCGGCTGCAGTTTCCGGTTCTACCGACAACAGCGCCGCAGTCCGCCCGGACGGGCGGCTGCGGTAGTGGGTGACCACGGCCTGGGCCAAAGACCCCACGCCCACTGGGATGGACACCAGGTCGGGCCCCCTGACGGCTCCCGCCGCCGCCAGCTGCTCGTCGATCTCGGCGCAGAGGGTGGAGTAGCCCTCGACGATCCAGCTCGGGATCCGCTCGTAGCCCGCCCAGGCGGTGTCCTGGACCAGGACCGCACCCGGGGCGGCGGCTGCTTCCGCCGCCTGGCGCACGGCCTCATCGTACGGCCCCGAGACCTCGGTGACCTTGGCCTGCTCGGCGGCGATGGCCGCCACGGCCCGCGGATGCACGGCATACGACACGAAGATATGGGCGGGCTGCCCGAGCAGCCGCGCCATGCGGGCCACCGCCCGGCCGTGGTTGCCGTCAGTGGCGGTCACCAGGGTGACCGGGCCCGTCTCGCTGCCGCTCGCGGCGCGCTCGGCAAGCGTGCGGTGGACCGCCCAGGACGCCCCCAGGGCCTTGAACGCGGGCAACCCCAGGCGGCACGACTCATCTTTGACGAAGACCCGGCTGACTCCCAACTCCTCTGCCAACGCGGGTAGTTCGATCAACGGGGTGGGTGCGTATGCGGGCAGCGAGGCGTGGAAGCCCCGTGCATCGACGGGTGCGGGTTCACATCGCCAGGTACGGGCACCGGGCTGTGCGAACCACGGCAGCACCGGGACGGAGGAAGCGTTCTCAGACATGCGACGAGGGTGTGGCACTCCGCGATGCTGGGTCCAGCAGATGTTTTCGACCTATACTCATCGATGAAACCGAACATTCAGAGCGGTTCCGCGACGCCGAGGGGAACAATCTGGCGATGTTCGATCTGCACCGGCTGCGCCTGCTGCGCGAACTCAAGCACCGCGGCACGCTCGCAGCGGTCGCCGCCGCCTTGTCCTACGCCCCCTCCACCGTCTCCCAGCAGCTCTCGCAACTGGAAGCCGAGGTCGGCGTGCGGCTGCTGGAGCCGGTCGGGCGGCGGGTGCGGCTGACCGAGCAAGCCGAGATCCTCGTCGCCCACACCGAAGCGGTCCTCGAACGGCTGGAACACGCGGAGGCGGACATCGCCACTTCGCTGACCGAACTGACCGGCACGCTGCGCATCGCCTCGTTTCAGACGGCCGCCCTGGCCCTGATCCCAACCGCACTCGACCTGCTGCGAGACCTGCACCCGCGCCTGCGTATCCACGTCACGCACAGGGAACCGGAAGAGGCCCTCCCTGCCCTGCAGGCCCGCGACTTCGACCTGGTCCTCGCCGAGGAGTACCCTGGCAACCCCTATCCGCGGCCCGTCGAACTCGAGCAGCAGGACCTACTCAGTGACCCCCTGCGCCTCGCACTGCCCGAAGGCGCCGTCGGCCCGGACACTGACGACCCGATGGCGGCACTGCGCTCGCTCGCAGACCACCCGTGGGTGATGGAACCCGAAGGCATAGTCGCGCGGCACTGGGCGATGGCCCAGTGCCGCAACGCCGGCTTCGAACCCGATGTGCGGTTCGAGACCACCGACGTCCTCCTCCACCTGCGCCTTGTCGAGCAGGGCCACGCCGCCGCTTTCCTTCCCGACCTGGTCTGGAACGGACAGCCCCCCACCGTCGCCCTGCGGCACCTCCCCCCAGGTCAGCGCACGCGCCGCATCTTCACCGTCGTACGCCGCGGACGCAGCCAGCACCCCGCCATCCAGGCATGCCGGGACGCCCTCCTCCGGGCGGCCACACTGCCATCCAGCCAGGCGCCGGGGCAGCACAGTTCAACAGCGACGTCATCACCTGGTTCCATCAGACCTGGAACGCGGACCAGCAGCGGCGGGACGACGCGGCATAAATGAATGCCACCGAGCTGAGACGAAGTGCCACAGACACGACATGAGACACGAGCAGGAGCAGTACGTCCCCACGGCGCGAGATCACAACGGTGGCGAGAACCTGCACAAGAACCCGGTGGCTGAGGAAGGGGAGTAACGAGCTCGTGCACGGTTGGCGGTGGCGCGTCGACGCCTTGATCGTTGATCATGGATTGCGTGGTGGGGAACCGGGCTCGTGCAGAGATCATCCGTAGCCAGCGGATCACCGGGCTGACGCCCGATGTGATCGCTGAACTCATCGCAGAGATCGTCACCGCTGACGTGGTCGGGCCGGGTCCGGGGCCGTCCGCCCAACGGGGGGAACCCGGATCCGGTCCAGGACCTCGATCATCCGCGGGGCGTCGCCCCACTGGCCCGGTGTGACGAGAAGGGCCATGGGGCGGCAGCCGCCCTCCCAGCGCCCGCCGGTGACCACCGGCCGCACCAGCGCGGCGCCCCGGCCCACCGCCTGGGGCGCTGCGCCTCGTTGAGCCGGCACCACCGGGCCGAGGACCGTGGACATCAGCCCCTGCCCCGAACTCGCCAAGGAGTTCCTCTTCGTCCTCAGTGCCAGGAAACACACAAGCTCGCCGACGTCCTGCTACGAGGGCGGATCGTCCACCTCGACCTGCCCGGCCACGAGCCGCTCACCATGTGCTGACTGCCGTTCGACGTCGGGCTGAGACTATCGACTCCCTGGCTGCTCCCGGAGCAGGCGTCGTTGTCTCCAGAGAACGGTCGCGGCGAGCGTGGTCGTGGCCACGAGCAGGGAGCCCATGGCCCGTGTTGTGCGGCGGGCGCGGAGGGTGCGACGGTGGGTAGCCAGTCCGGCGGCGAGGAAGTCCGCTTCGAGGGCGGTGAGTCCGCTGCGGCTGGCGCGTGAGGCGTGTGCTTCGAGCTGGGCGAGGCGTATCGGCGAGATCCGCACACCGGGTTCCCGCCCGACCGCGTCCCAGGCATCCGCGGCTTCGGTCAGCCACCGCTGGAAGCGCAGGTTCTCGCGGTTCCCTTCGATCCAGTCGCCAAGTCGAGGCCAGGCGTGGATAAGGGCCTCGTGCGCCAGTCCGACGAAGGCCCCGTCGGAAGTGATCAGCCGGGCCCGGGTCAGTGACTCCAGGACCTCGTGGGCCTCCTGGCCCTCGCCGAGGGATTCGAGTTCGGCCCGGGTGACGGAGCGGCGGGTGTCAGGGGCCCCGCCGGCCCCTGGGATGATCATCCGCAGCAGGATCTGCCGCGCGATGTCCGCTCGCACAGTGTCGAGCCGGGCGTAGACGCCCTCGGCGCTCTGGCCGATGGCTCCTTGCAGCCCGCCGGCCTGCTCGTAGGAATCCAAAGTGAGCGTACGACCCTGCCGACGGCTCCAGGTCTCAAGGAGGGCGTGGGACAGGAGGGGAAGTGCAAAGCCATTGTCGGCGACGTCGGCGGTGAGCCGGGCAGTCAGCGCGCGTTCGACGACCAGTCCGTGCGCCCGCGCCGGCCCGATGATGGCCTGGCGCAGTTCGGCGGAGCTCATGCGGGTCACGGTCAGGCTCGCGTTGTGGACAACCGAGGCGAGACCTGGATGGTCCAGGCAGCTCGGGACGAAGTCCGCGCGGATCCCAAGGACGACGCGGAGTTGGCCGGACGGGTTCGGATCCGCAAGGAGGGCCTGGACGAACTTCTCCCGCTCGACGGAGTCATGACATTGCGTGAACAGCTCTTCGAACTGGTCCACGATGAGGAAGACGGCGGGCGGACGGGTGCCCGTGGACGACAGAAGCGGGCCACGGGTGGAGAGCGGGCGCTCGCCGGGGGTGATGATGCGGATCGCGGTGGGGCGCGGCGGGCCCTCGTCCCACACCCGCAGCCGGGGCACGAGTCCGGCCCGGAGGAGGGAGGACTTCCCGCTTCCCGACATGCCGATCAGCGCGGAAACCCGTCGCTCGCGGGTCAGGGCCCAGAGGTCGTCGACGAGGCGGTCCCTGCCGAAGTAGAGGGCCTGGTCCGTGTGGTCGAACCGGGCCAGCCCTTTGTACGGGGGGTTGCTGCGGCCGAGGCGCAGTGCCGCAAGGGCCTCCGCCGCGTGACGCCAGCGTGCTTCCCACGCCTCGGTGTCGCCGCCGCATGCCTCGACGTAGGCAAGGAGGACGGCGAGGGTGGGGAGCTGCTTTCCGGCTGCGGCCCGGGAGAGGGTGGCAACAGAGTAGGAGCAGTGCTGGGCCATTTGGCGGTACGGGGGGCTTCCGGCGGCGTGGCGTAGTCGGCGTAGGGCGTCGGCGAGCTCGGCGACCGGGCTCGCCGAGGCGTCGAGCGGGTTCTCGTGCCGTCCCATGGTGCTCCTGCCTTCCCTTGCGGCAGCCTTCGAATCAACCGTTCGGTCGCGCCGTCCGCAAGGGCAATTCACGCCGTCGGAGGGGCGGGGTTGTTTCACCGCCGGGAAGGGCCTGGCCGCAACCGTTCCGGTCCGCCACTGCGGCACAGCGGGGCCGCTTGGCTCCCTCCTGCCGGGCCAGCGTCCGAGGGAGGAGAAGCAGGCCCGGGGGCCGGGCAAGTTCGGTGGGCCAAGCGGGACGGGCAGCTCAGCGGGCAGGTTGGCCCGGCAGCCCTGGGGCCAGTGGGTTCGTCGGGAGCGGACGGCCAGACGGGAGGTGTCCACTGCCCCGGCCGCGGTTGATGCCGCCAAGGCAGTATGGGCCGCGCACTGCTGCTCAGGTACAGAGGATCGCAGCATCGCGGCACCCGGGACGTGGCACACCCCTGGGCCGGCCTTCCGGCGAGCTGAGGCCATGTGAGCACGCGGTGCTGCTGCCGGGGAGAGGCGAGCTTCCCCTCCATGGCCTCTCGGTCCGATTCGAGCCCGGTGGGATCCACCACTCCCTCTGTCTGAGAGCAGCCAACAGAGGCTTCTCCTGACGCCCCACACCCGTTCCTTCCTCCTTGGCGGCCCCCGCCGCTCGGGGGACTGCCTGATCCACACCCAACCGGGCCATGCCAGAACCGGCAAGACGGATTCACGAAGCACCGCGGAGGTGTGCGGGATTGTTTCGCCGCCAGAAGGGGGCTGCGCAACAACTTCACGCCAGCGAAAACTCGATGTCAGCGAGGCCGGCCGCCACCGCCACCAGCCGACTGGCTGCCTCGCCCGCGGGGATTGCTTCGACACGGGGGTGAAGCACTCCCGGCGGGTCGGAACCCTCCACATCGACGTCCAACGGGAGGAGAGCAATGCCGCTGAGCGGGGACGACATCCGCATCCGCCAACAGGCGCGCACGCGACGCGAACTGATACCAACGCGCCCGGTCTGCGATATGGACGATCAGGTGACGTCCTTGGCAGGGGGCCACGAATGACGTTCAGCGAGGAGTGGACGGGGCTGGTCGCCGAAGCCTTGAGCCGGCAGCCGGCCGGAACGCGGCTCGACCATGCCGAGGCAGCACCGAGTGACACGACGAACCCCCTCGCCGTCCGGCGGGACGGCCTGGGCGCCGTCGGGCACGACGCTGACATCTCGGGCACCCTCAAGGTTACCCAGGGCCCCTGGACCACGGCGTCCCGGACGTCCGGACACCTGGCGCGGGGAATCGCCGACGACCTGTCCTACCTGGCGGCCACCCACGAGGGGCTGGCCGCGCACGCGGTCGGCCTCTCCGCCGTGACCGCGCTGAGCAGTGTGCGATTCTCCTGGGAGGAACGCCTCAAGAGCATCCAGCAGGAGTGCGCCGGCCTGGTGGACGCCCTGTGGGTGGCCGCCGCTCAACAGGGTGAGATCGACGGGCAGATAGGCCGCAACCTCGACGACGCGGTCCGCGGCCTCAGCACGAGACAGGGGTGACGGCATGCTGCCCCTGCCCGCCCTGCGGGACCTCAAGCTGACCGAGCTCACCGAGGCGGCCGACGGCTGGCGGAAGGTGAGCGGCCGAGCGCATGCGGCCAAGCGGCGCGTCGAGTCCGAGATGCTGAAACCGCTGAGGGAGACCCAGTCGGGCGAGGCCGCCACGGCCGCGTGCGAGCGGCTCGCCCAGGTCCAGCAGAACTTCCAGTACGTGTACACCGAGTGCGCCTTGATCGAGACCGTCCTCACCGGTCTGGCCGCGGAACTGGAGAGCAGCCGGCGCACGTTGACGCATGCCTTGGACGACGCGCGGCAGCTCGGCTTCACCGTCCTCGACGACGGCGGGGTGGGCTATCCGGCCGCGGGCACCCCGGACCCCGGTGGCTCGCTGCCGGAGGGCGGAGTGGTGCGGGGACGCCAACCGAGGTTCGACGTCTTCGGCCACAAGGGCGACTACCCCAGTGGCGACAACCCGAACGAGGAGCGGGCCCGCGCCCTCGCCGACACCATCTGGAGCGCCCTGAACGAGGCAGGCGCGATCAACGACCAGTACAAGGACGCCATCGAGAAACTCAAGGCGCAACAGGGCCTCAGGCTCGACTCCGGCACCTGGGCCGACGTCAGCGGCGACATGGCGGCCGTGCACACGGCCGCCGAAGACGCCATGAAGTCCCAGATCCCCATCGACAAGCCGCCCGCCGGTCGCCTGGAGTGGTGGAACGGTCTCGACCAGGAGGCCAAGACGGAACTGCTCGCCGCGTACCCCGATGTGATCGGGAACATGGACGGCATCCCCTCGGCCGTGCGCGACCAGGCAAACCGGGAGTACCTGCCGATCCTGATCGCCAAGCTGGAGGCGAAGGCCCCGACCGACGCCAAGGCCCGGGACCAGTTGGCCGCGCTCCGGGAGATCGACCGCAAGCTCACGTCGGGCGACGTGCCCCCGATGTTCCTGCTCGGTGTCGGCGACCAGGGCAACGGTCGCGCGATCGTGGCGTTCGGGCAGGACCCCGACACCGCGAAGAACGTGTCCACCACGGTCCTGGGCATGAACACCTCGCTGGACGAGAGCTTCGCGAAGAACGACCTGAAGGGCGCCTTCGATGTCGCGTCCGGGGCCCGGGTCCTCGATCCGTCGAGCGCCTCGATCGTGTGGCTGGGATACGACGCGCCGCAGAACTTCGACACCGTCCAGAGCCCGAGCCTGGCAGAACGTGCCGCGCCGACGCTGACCAGCTTCATGAACGGCCTCGTGACCACCCACCAAGAGGGCGACCCGCACGTGACGGTGATCGGCCACTCGTACGGCTCCCTCGTGGTCGGCAAGGCCTCCCAGCTCCCGGGCCACATCCCGGGCGCCGACGACATCATCCTCGTCGGCAGCCCAGGCATCGGTGTGGACAGGGCAGAGGACCTCGGCGTGCCCACAGGGCACGTCTGGGTGGGCGCCGCCGACAACGACATCATCACCTACCTGCCGACAAAAGGGGCGAAGTCGGGTGCCGAGGTTGGCGGTGTACTGGGCCTGGTCGCCGGAGGCCCGATCGGTGCGGTCGGAGGCGCGGTCGCCGGCGGCATCCTCGGTGACTTCGTGTCCGACCCCGGGCAGCGCAAGCTCTACTACGGTACGGACCCGGCCGACGTGGCGTTCGGCGCGATCCGCTTCAAAAGTGCGGACGGAACCTCCGCGCCCTACACCTTCGGCATGGTGCCCAGCCTCGAGGCCCACGGGAACTACTTCGACCCGACGGCGAACCAGCTCTCGGCCGACAACATCGCCGCGATCGTCGCCAACCAGCCCGGCAAGGTCACCGTCGAGACCCCCAGGGGCGCACACGACCTCTTCGCGCCCGGGGCGAGGCTCGCGCAGTGACCCCGTTGGACGGAGCGAATCCGCCGATGACCATGCAACAGGCCGCCGAGCGCGCCGACGCGATCCTCGACGCCACCTTCGCCGCCATCCGGCCCCCGCTGTGCTGGACCCACCGGGACAGTCAGGCAGGGACGTCCACCACCGACCGGCGCAGGGCCGTCACCACGGTCATCGCCGAGGAACGGCTCGGCGGCCTCCTCTGCCTGGTGGAGCAGCACTGGACGCGCTGCGGCTACACACTGCTCGCGATCAGTCGAGACGGGCGGGCCGCCTACTTCGTGACCCCGGACGGGTTCCAGCTGAGCGTCGTCGTCGGCTGGAAGGGCCAGCCCCACTTCCGGGTCACCACACCGCCTGCCGAACCATCCGAGGTAGGCCCACCCACGACCCCGCCGAACGGCCCCGACCACCGCCACAAGGAGGTCCCCGAACCGGACCAGTTCGATCCGTTCTGGTCAGTTCCGGAGGCGGCCTCGACCGGTGGACAAGAGTGCATCTGAAATGTCCGTGGCGCGCCCGACGCGCGCGGTGCGCACCACCGCCGTCCCGGGTGGGTACCGGCGGGTGCGGGGTGCGCATCGTGGGCCTGCCTGACGCCGACGGCCTCCAGGTGGCGCATGACATCGGCGACGTCCTCATGGTCCTCGGTGAGCATCTGCTGGGCGCAGTCGATGACCGCACGGGCGATTCCCGATCCCGGGCCCGCCCGCTGCGTCGCGCCCCCACCGCGGTTGCTCGTCACCTTTCCTTCCCTGGGCCGGCCCGCCCCGGGGATCGGAACCGCGCATCCAGCGGACGTCGGACGAACCGATGTATATGTGAGGGGAGGCGAGCTGGTGACTGCGCTCTGCCCGGATGACCCGGAGCGGCTCGGTAAGTACTGGCTGGCCGCACGGCTTGGCTCCGGCGGCCAAGGTGTGGTCTACGAGGCGTACGACGCACAAGGCCTGCGGGTGGCGCTCAAGGCGCTTCATCGGGACGCCGAGCCGTTCGTCCGAGCGCTCTTCGGACGGGAAGCGGCCGCGGCCCGTAAGGTGCCGTCGTTCTGTACGGCCCGTATCCTCGACATCTCCGTCTCCGGGCCCTCGACCGGGAACGAGGCCGAGTCGACGGGCCGAGACGCCGACGAGACGGTCCCGTACATCGTCAGTGAATACATCCCAGGCCCCACCCTCGCCGCCCGCGTCCAGGAACAGGGCCCGTTGGAGCCCGACGCGGTGCTTCGTCTGGCTACCGGTGCCGCCACGGCACTCGCCGCGATCCACGGTGCTCACGTGGTCCACCGCGACCTCAAGCCAGGCAACATCCTGCTCGGCCCGGACGGCCCTCGGATCATCGACTTCGGTATCGCCCGTGCGCCGGACATGTCCGTCACCGCGCCAGGCGCCATCATGGGGACATTCGGCTACATGGCTCCCGAAGTCTTCTCGGGGCAACGTGCCACCCCGGCGTCGGACGTCTTCGCCTGGGGCGCGGTGATGGTCTTCGCGGCCAGCGCCACGGAACCGTTCCGCGGCGCACATCTCGGCGAGGTCGCCCACCGTACGGCGACCTTCGACCCCGACCTGTCGGCAATCCCCGCCGATATCCGCCCACTGGTCGCTTCTGCCCTGGCCAAGGATCCGCGGCTACGGCCCACCGCACAGGAGTTGGTGCTCGGCCTGATCGGCGGCATGCCCAGGTCCGCCGATCCCCGCCTCGCCCTGCTGGAAGCCGGCGCCCTGCGCGCGGCTGGCTCCGACACGTACACGCACAGGACTCCGGCCCCGATACCGTTGGGCGAGCGCGCCGAGGCCGCTTTCGGCACCCTTGATCCCGCGGCCCGGCTTGCCGCCCAAGAGGTGATGCTGCGCCTGGTCGTACCCGGCGACGCGACCGACGGCTCGCAGGACTCGGTGCGCACCGCGAGTGAGGCCGAACTGTACGCACACCGCCCGGACGGCGAGCGGAAGCGGCTTCGCGCAGCCGTCGCCGCTCTGGCTGAGGAGGGCATCCTGGGAATCACCGACGAAGGGGGCGTACACCCCTCGAGTGCGGCGGTGATCCCCGCCTGGCGCCGCCTGCGTGCGTGGGTGGACGCTGACCGCCCCGGACTGCTGATCCACCGCAGAATCGGCCAAGCCGCCCTGGACTGGACGGCACACGGCGAACGCCCCGACGACCTGCTGCACGGCACCGCGTTACGTACCTGCCTTGACTGGCTGACCACCGCCCCGTTGCAACTGCGCCCCAATCCACTGGAGGTGCGCTTCCTGGCCGCCGCCCGCGCCGAGGCCACCCGCTCGACCCGGCGCCGCCGTCGGCTGCTGTCCGCACTGGCGGTGCTGACGGTGCTCGCTCTGGTGGCGGGCGTCTTCGGCTGGTTCCAGGCCCGCGAGACCCGGCACCAGCGGGCCGCAGCTGAATTGCGCCGTGCTCAGGCCGCAGCACGTTCGACTGCCCGGGCCGCGGACAGTCTGCGCAACAGTGAGCCGCAGACAGCTCTGCTGCTGAGCCTGGCGGCGTGGCGGATCGCCTCGACGCCGGAATCACGGGCAGCACTCGCCGCCGCGGCGACCCAGCGGCAGACCTCGGTGATCGACCTGCCTCAGCCCGCGCTCGGCGAAGGTTCAGGCGTGTCTCTCCTGGGTGATGGACACCGGCAGCTGACCTACAGCCCGGTCGGCTCCCAGATCTGGGACCTGACCCACGGTCGGGAGGGAGCCGGGAAGCCGATCGCCGCCTTCGACCAGAACGTCGCTATCGAAGGCGGCAGGCAGAGCATCAAGCCGCCCATAGCGAGCCATGACGGGCAGTTTCTCATCGTACCGGTCAAACGCGGACAGAGGACTTTCTACCAAGTCGTCTCCACCCGTGACGGGAAAGCGATCGGAGCTCCGCTCCGTGGACCGGACGGCTTCGCGCCGGATCAGTTAACCGACAAGGGGCAGATTCTCTTCGTCCGCGACGACTTGGACTTCCGCCTCCTCGATTCCTCGGGGCGGCTTGTTGCCTCCTGGTCCTGGGCCGCCGAGGCGGTGCTCTCCCCAGACGGCAGGTACGTCGCCCTGTGCACCACCGGTGAAGACAGCTTATTGAGGTTGTGGGATCTAAGCTCCTCCGGATCCCAACACGACCGTGGCATTTTTCTTACCGAAACCGACTTCGAGGAGGGAAGTGAGTGCTCCTCACGTATCAGTTTCAGTTCCAACGGCCGCCGCGTGGCCGTGCGGGCGGACGATGCGGTGACGGTCTGGACCACCGACAACGGGCGTGAGACGGGAACAGTGGGCGCCCGGTATGGGGGTATCGACGCGGCGGAGCTGAGCAGTAGCGGCCGATATGTGTTCGGCTACACGCGGAACGGTGACATCTTCGTGTACAGAGCCGAGGGCGGTCCAGCCCTATTTTACCAGGATGGCCCCGGACGCAGTGATTTGATGGGCCGCCTGGTGCTCGATGAGCGATCCAAGGCGGTCGTCTACGATTTCCAGCAAGGCAACCAGGTCATTCGGCTCGACGCGGCAGCATCCCTGTCCTTTTCCGGCCGATACCATCAGGGTGAAGCAGTTGCCGTGTCACCCGACGGCCAATTAGGAATGTTCTCAAATCCCCAGTGGGGGGCCTACCGCAGCCGGCAGGACCTTGTCGATATGCGGACCGGCGACCAGTCCGGCCAACCCATCATGCAGAACACGGTCGCAGGTGATGGCCCCGGCACGGACGAGGGCCACGCCTTCTCCGCCGACGGAAAATTCCTCACCTTCACGGATTTCGAGGGCGCAAACCCCGATAAACAATCCGTTGTGGTATGGGACATAGAACGGCATAGAGAGCTGTACCGCATCCCACTGCCTCCCCAGCGTGCGGTGTCGGATCTGGCTGTCTCCCCGGCCGGCCGTTACGTAGCAGTGTCGCACCAACCTCCAGGGACACCCTCAGCAGACGACGACGTCATTGACGTCTGGGATGCCCGCACCAAAAAAAGGGTGCACCACTACCAGGACAGAGACGGTTACGGTGTTTTCAGCCCCAATGGGCGATTCCTGGTCACCACACGCGGCGATGTTCTCGACCTGGAATCCGGCGACAGCCGAAACGCCAACTTCACCCAGGAACAGACCAGAGACGTGGCCTTCTCTCCCGACAGCACACGACTCGCGGTCGTGAAGGCGTCAGGTTGGGTGGAGTTGTGGGACGGCGAAGCGCGAAGTCGCCTGAAAGGAATGCCCGGTAGCACCACCCGAGGCAGCCCAGAAGATTCCAACTCCACCCGGTCCCATCCCATGTTCTCCGCAGACGGCACCCTCCTGGCAACCAACAACGACGACTCCGTCCAAATATGGGACCTCACCGCTTATCTGGCCCTGGGGGCACCGCTCAAACCCTCCGGCAACAGCATCTATGCCATGGCCTTCGACGGGTACACACTGCGCATCCTCGGCGACGGCCGTGTCCATGCGCTGAACCTGAATCCCGACAGTCTGGCCGCCGCCGTCTGCCGCAAGGCCGGCCGCGACATCACCCCAAAGGAATGGCGACTGTACATACCCGAAGCGCCCTACCGCAGGGTCTGCTGAGCGTTGCATCACCCTTGGGTCTACCGTCCCGACCAGGCTGGGCGCACCCTACCCTGGCAAGACGGTCGTCCACTGAACCGACGAGGAGGAGTGTGCGACACCCCGTGAGTTGTTCTGAGTCTCGCTGAGTCCCCGACCTCATTCCTCGTTCCTGCCCACGTGCACGGCTCGGTGCGGCCATGTGTGGCCTTCCGGGCATCAGTTCCAAGGGATGGTGAGCCAGGGGCTGGCGGGGTCGGTGGTGAGGGCGCGGTGGGCGGTGAGCATGTCCTCGTACCAGCTGCCGAACTCTTCCTCGTCGAAGTGCAGACAGCGGCCGAGGATGTAGGCGGCGGAGAACTCCGGCCAGGAGCGGTAGTTCCGGGCACTGGCGCGGCCGGCGGCGACCACGGCCTGCTCGGCCTCTTGGAGGGTCCAATAGCGGGCGGCGATACCCCAGCGGGCCATGCCGGAGGCCCGTCCGCAGTCCCAGGCTTCGACGGAGCGGACGAAGGCGTTGGCGGCCAGCAGCCCGTCGGCGCGGAACCGGGCTTCATAGCGGGCGATCCGCCCGATGAGCCGCTGCACTCTGGCGACCTCCGCCTCGACGTCGCCGGTACTGCGGGGGCGCGCCGCGGTGACTCCATCGGGGGTGATCCGGGGCTGCGCGCCCTGGGCGGCGTTGTACCGCAGGACGCGCTCGGCCACGTGCCGCCAGTGATCCAGTTCGACTGGACCTGCGAAGTCCTGGGCGAGGGAGCGGCGGATGCGCAGGGCGAACTCCCACACCGGGCTGACCATGCCGGCCTCGAGCAAACGTTTCTGTGTGCCGGCCCACTCCTGGCGGGAGGTCACCCCCCACCACTCCTTGAGCCTGCGCTTCTCGTCGTTGTAGCCGATGCCGTGGTGGGCCATGGAGTTCCACGAGCGCCGAAATGGCCCAATACATCCTGAGGGCCCGCAGCTTGGGGCTCGCCCACGTACGGGACATTGCGCCAGCCGGGATACCCGTAGGGGCTGTCCGCGATCGATTGCTGGAGCTCCACGCACCTGATCCACAGCAGCAGCCGGCCGGGGCACAACCCAGGTCCCCGGTCGCCGCGGTGGACGGCCGGCAACGCGGACACCACGGAGCCGGCCGGATGAGCTGTACGCCGCTGGGAACGCGCGGCGCTTGGTGCGCACTGTCGCTCCGGCCACCGGTGAGAAGGAGGCCAGCGCTACCACGGTGGACAGGCACGGCCAGAAACTCGGCCTCATAGAGGATGGCCGACTCTGTCCGGCCCGGCGCCCGCGTCCCGCCCGTCGGCAGCGCTCCGTGGTGGCCACGCGGACAAACACCATGGCCCCCTCGTGATCGCGCTCAGCGACGACAAGGGCCGACTGCTGGAGGCTCGGCGGCCAGTTCACCGAGGTGCACCGGTTCGAGGAGTGGGGCGCCGACCAGTGGTTCGGCGTGCGGCCCCGATCCCGCCATCCAGTTGAGCGCCGCCAACGAGTCCAGATCCGGTCGACCACGCCGTTGCTCCACTGCCCGGCCCGGCCTGCCGCCGCGCCGCGCCGTCGCCGGGCCCCGCCCCGGCCCGGCCTGTCCAGGCCGCGGACCCCGCCTGCTCGCCGCCGGCCGCGGCTTGCTCTGCTGTGGTCCGCCCCGCTGCCGCTGCTCTGTGCTTCAGTCACTGCCTGGCCGCCGGGCCCAGCGCACTGTCGCGCTGGACGATGAGGACCTGGCCGTCCGCGGCCCGCGTCGGCACCGTGCGCTGTCGGCCCGTCCGGGCCATGGTTCTGTCGCCCACCGTGCGTGCCCGCCCGGCCCGGTCTCCGCTGCCGCCCTCGTCGCCCGGGTATGGGTGGCGGGAGTTGCGCGGCAAGAAACCGGAGCCGAACGCTCGGCAGGAAGCGCATCGCCTGGCGCTGCACAAGGGGGGCCGAGTGCCCCAGCGCCGAGCTGGCCGAGCCGTTTGGAGTGGCCCGCTGCGTATCGGGCAATCGAGCGGGCAGCGGGGGATCTGGCGTCAGGGGCTGACTGAGAATGGGGTAACGGAGACTCCGCGCCGCTCAGTCGGTCGTGGACAGACGGAACTCCAGGATGTCCTCATCGTCGAGGACCTGACCGGTGGGAACGAACCCAGCAGAGGTGTAGAGCGCCCTGGCCGCGATGTTGTCCGCGCGTACCCCCAGCCGCAGTACTGGCGCGTCGAACGCGTCCCGCACGTGGGCGATGACCTGCTGGAGAGCGGCTCGTCCCAGGCCCATTCCCTGGTGATCCTTGTCGATCATCAAGCGGTAGAGCCACATCTGACCGTCGTCGGGATCGGGACCGTACATCGTGAAGCCCACGGCGCGCTCATCATGCATCACCGCACGGGTCACGAAGCCCGGCAAGAAGCGACTTTCCGCGATCGAGTACAGGTTGGACGCGATGAGGTCGCGCTGGTCGTCAGCCACCGTCAGGCCGGCCACCTCCTCCCAGGTCTCCGGGCACAGGTCGTCAAGGCGCACACGAATCGGCATGGGACATCCCTAGCGGATCTCCGCGCGGACGTCATGCGAATATTCACACGATCAGGTGTTACGGGCGCCCACCGGGGTCTTCCAGACGCTCATGGAAGCGGTGATCCCCGAGGTCGCGGCACGCGACGACGGCGATCTCAGCCTGGTCAGCGTGGATCCCACTGTTGCCCGCCGCCGGCCCCGGCCCCTGCCGCCCCGGTGCCGGGCCCGCGCCCTGGCCGCGACCGTCCCACGTCTCCGCCGGCCGCGCCTGCGCGCCGTCGTCGCCCTCCGGCCCCGGTCAGCGGGGTCCGTCCTGCCGGCCCGCTTCGCCGGCCCGTGCCGTGCGCCCGCGCCGGTCCGCCGGGCTGCGCCGGTCCGCTGCCCGGACCGTGCTATCCCGCTCGGCTCGGCTGCCGTGCCCGTGCCGCGCCCTCCCACCGCCGATCCGACGCCCGCCCTGCTGGGCGCCCCGGGGCTCCATGGGGAGGCCGAGGAGGGCGGTGGCGATGGATGCGGTGGTGTCTTCGCCGAAGTCGCCAAGGAGGGCCAAGAGGTGGCTGTCCAGGCGGGTCGGCGCGCTGTCGACGCCTGGTGGGAAGTCGCCGAGGTCGACGGTCGGCGTGGTGCGGGTGCCGCTCCAGCCGTAAGCGTCGTGGCCGCCGTACGCGCTGGGCAAAACGATGGTGCTGCCGGGGCGGATGTCGCCGAGCGCGGTGACCGGCACCCGTGCATTATCGGCTTCGTCGAACAGCAGGGCCGAGGCCTGGGCCGGCTGTTCACCACGTGGCACTTCGACCACGCCCTGGTGTGGTCCGGGCCGATCACCATGGCCGCGATCGTCCACCTGCTGGTGACCGTGCGCGCCCGCAGGCTCCCCCCACCCGACTCACTGTGGCGGCCGACTTCTCCATGGTCCTCGCCCTCGGCCTGATCCCGATCCTGGGCTGACCACCGGCAGGCCCAGCGCGCCCTCCCGCGGCGCGCGGGCCCGCCGCTACAGCCCGTCCGCCCGGTCCCGGGCCGACACCACCGCGTCCCCGTAGACCGCCGCCCAGGCGCCCATCGCGCGGATCGGGCCGATCAGCGCGGTGCCGGCCTCGGTGAGGGAGTAGTCGACGCGAGGCGGCGCCTCGGCGTAGCGGTGCCGCCGCACCAGGCCGTTGTACTCCAGCCGCCGCAGTGCCTGGTTGAGCACCTTGGGGCTGATCCCGCCGATCCGGTCCAGCATCGCCCTGGGCCGCATCGGGCCGCTCTCGCCGAGGATGAAGACCACCACGCTGTCCCAGCGGTTGGCCAGCACCTCGAAGGCGATCCGCGCCCGGCAGTCCGCCGCGAACACGTCCCCCACCATGTCGACCACCTCGTCCGGCTGTTCCATACGGGCATCCTGTCCGGCCGATGCCTACCGTGCGGTGTGCATCGGCTCTTCTAGCGTCCAGGGCACGGCATCCACGACGTGAACAGGAGCATCACGATGCGTATCGGCATTCTGGGTACGGGCGCCATGGCCGCGGCGCTGGGCGGGGCCTGGGTACGGGCCGGGCACCAGGTCCTGGTGGGAGGGCGGGACAGCGGGGCCGCCGCCAGTACGGCGGCCCGGATCGGGGCCGCCTGGCACGGCGGACTCGCCGAGGCGGCGCGATACGGCGAGGCCGTGCTCGTGGCCGTACCGGCGCAGGTCGCGCCGGAGTTGGCCGCGGAACTGGCCCCGGCCCTGGCCGACCGGACCGTACTGGACTGCACGGTGCCGATGGCGCCGGGGGCCGCCGGACCGGTGCTTACCACGGTGGGTGGCACGGACTCGGTGGCCGCCTGGTTAGCGGCCGCCCGGATAGCGGCCGCCGCCCCTGCCGCCCGGGTCGCCAAGGTGTTCGGGGTCTGCCACGAGAGCATCTGGACCCTGCCGCGACCCGCCTTCGAGGGGGCGCCACTGGCCGTGCCTTTCTGTACGGACCACTCCCCCGCCGCCGCCCTGGTGTCCGAGCTGGTCATCTCTATGGGCTGCGACCCGATGGCCTGCGGGGGCCTCGACCGCGCAGGGTTGCTGGAAGCCACTGCGGTCTTCGCGATCGGCGTCTGGTGGTCCGGCGGCGAGGCCCGCCATGCCTTCCCGGCCCCGGCGATCGCCCCCGGGGCGATCGACGACGAGCCCTGAGCCGACCGAGCGGGTCAGGCGCGGTAGCCGCTCGGGACCGCGGGCGAGGCGTTCAGCAGGGCGATGCCGACGCTGGTGGGGCTGTGCAGAGCCGCGTTACGGTGCCGAACGGTGTGCACCAGGCCGGCTTCGCGCAGGCTGGTGGCATGTTCACTCGCGCTGGCCTGGGCGATGCCGACGAGGGCGGCGAGTTGTTTGGTGGAGCAGGCGGGGTGTTCCGCGATGGTGTGCAGGACATCGGCGCGGGTGCGGCCCAGGACCGAGGCCAGCGAGGACGGCGCTGCGGGTGACGCGGGCCGTGCGGGCGGCGAGTACAGGGGCAGTGCGCGCGACTGCTCGGCGAGACCGGCCGGGTAGGTCAGGGTCGGCTGGGGCTGGGCGTGGGGTTCGATGAGGGGCGCTCCGCAGCTGAAGACCGACGGCACCATGAGCAGCCCCCGGCCCTCCAGGTGGAGTTCTCCCTCGCGGCCGGAGACCATCGCTATCTCCAGCACGGGCAGGTTCCAGCGGATGCGGCGTGGGCTGAGCAAGGCGAACATGCGCTCCATGCCGCTGGTGGCCGCCTCCCTCAGGCGCGCTGTCTGGTCGGCCGTGGTGAGCGTGGTGACCTGCGGCCAGTAGGGAGCCAGCAGTTGGTTGTGGACGTTCTCCAGGCCGGTGAGGAACTGCCGCAGCAGCCGGTGGTCGCCGGCCAGGTGCTGGGTCCACGCGGGCAGCGGCTGACGCTCGGCCACCGAGGCCAGACTCCTGCGGATCTCGGAGCGGGGTGTGGAGCGGCCCCGCTCCAGCATCTCCTGTGGGCTGCCGAGTTCGGCCGGGGCCATGAAGGTGGGTAACCATCCCAGGATCGGTGTCAGCTCGAGAACCAGCCGGGCCTGCGGCAGCAGCCCGGCCAGCGCACGCCGCCGCCAGGCCGCGAACCGCACCGAGTTGTTGTCCTCCTGGAGATGGCGCACCGCGACGCTCAGTTCCCACAGCGGTGGCGGGGCCTGGGCGACTCTCGTGCGTGCCAGATCCTCGACCGTGAAGTGAATGCGATACACGCTGTCCCCCGAGCGCCGTACGACACAAGCCGGGGTGATCTTCCTGGATGCCGGAGTTCGGTCCAAACCGAATCAGGTCGAGCAGCGACCCCGGCGGCGCGCAGACTCACGTATCGAGCGCCGGACACATCGGCGCGCGGATGGAACGACACCTGAGAACCCGACGGATCCCGCGTGGGTGGGATCCGGCACCGTACCGAAGGGGCAGACATGTCCCGTATCGCCAAGACATTCGTCGCCGTGACCGCGGTCGCGATGGCCGCGGTCACCACCCCGGCCGTCGGAGCCTCGACGGCGTCTTCCCGGCCGACTCCGCAGGCGGATTCCGGCACGATGGTGAAGCGCCTCACGCCGGCCGAGTTGGCGAACCTCAAGAGCCGCGCTCCCGAGAAGTTCGAACGCATGCTGAAGACGATCGCCCGTTCCACCAGGTCCGCGGCGAGCGACCAGGCCGCCCTCAAGGATCCGAGTGTCTACCAGCTGGTCAACAAGAGCAGCGACAAGTGCCTGGCCATCGGTTCGAGCAGCATCGAGGAGGGCGCCCACGCCATCCAGTGGGACTGCCTCGACAGCTTCGGACAGCTCTGGTATTCCGACAACGACCGCCACATCATCAACTTCAACAGCGGGAAGTACCTGGCGATCGGGTCGAGTAGCACGGCGAACGGTGCCCATGCCATCCAGTGGGACAACACCGGCAGCGACGGACAGCGCTGGGCACTGAAGACCTGGTAACCGGCGCTTCCGCGACGGGCGAACCTACACGGCACCCCGCGCTCCACAACCCTTGGGATCCGCCTGCCCACGCCGGGCGGCCCAGCGGAGCCGGGGCTGCCCTTCCATGGGGGAGACCGGAGCCCCTCGGTCCTACGATCCGCATCTCGGGGAGGACGTAGGCCGAGGCGCTCCGGTGCACTCCGGGTCGCCGAGGCTGAGAGGTCCTTGGCGGCCCTGACCGCGCTCCCCGGGCTCACGGGGTCGCCAGGGCCTCGGTCGGGGAGAGGCGGGAGGCGCGGATGGCGGGGTAGAGGCCGGCGAGGGCGCCGATGGCCAGGGTCGCGGCGATGCCGCCGGCGACCGCCCACGCCGGGAGGACGGTGGGCCAGCCCTGGTAGAGGGCGTACGTGGTGGTCGCCCCGGCCCCGAGGAGGGCGCCGCCGATGCCGCCGAGGGCGGACAGGAGCAGGGATTCGGCGAGGAACTGGGTGCGGATCTGGCCGCGGGTGGCGCCCAGGGAGCGGCGCAGGCCGATCTCCGCCCGCCGTTCCAGGACCGATATGACCATGGTGTTGGCCACTCCGACGCCGCCGACGAGCAGGGCCACCGCGCCCAGCCCGAGGAGCAGGCCGGTGAAGGCCTTGCTCGCCGCCTGCTGGGCGGCCAGGGCGTCGGAGGGGCGGGAGACCTTGACCTCGTTGGGGTTCCGCGGGTTGGCGGTGGCGCCGAGGACGGACTGGACGGATCTGACCTCGGCGTCGTCGCTGCGGGTGTAGAGGGTGGTGGGGTGGCCGTCGAAGCCGAGCTTGTCCTTGGCCGCCTGCCAGCCGACGAGGACGGCGGTGTCGAGATCGGGGGCGAGAGGGGCGGGCCGGAGGATGCCGATGACGGTCATGTACCGGCCGCCGACGAGGATCCGGGTGTCCGGGCGGGCGTGGCCGATGCCCAGGCGGTCGGCGGCGTCGGCGCCCAGCACGACGGCGGGGTAGCGGCTGGTGGCGGCGTTGAGCCAGGTGCCGCTGCGCAGTGTTGCGCCGGTGGTGGCGCGCAGGTCGGTGCGGGCGGCGTAGGCGACGATGCCCCCGGTCTCGGCCTCCGGGATCTCCTCGGTGCGGTACACGTCGGCGTCGTCGATCCTGCCGATTGCCGAGGCGGAGGTCACCGGGCCGATGCGGGCGACCATCCGCTCCGACGTCAGGGGCAGTTTCGCCTTGCCCCCGGTCGGTGTGTCGCCGGGGGTGACGGTGAGCAGGTTGGTGCCGAGCGCGGCGAGGGTGCGGTCGAGGTCGGCGCGGGAGGAGGTGGAGATACCGACGACGGCGACCATGGCGGCGATGCCGATGGCGATGCCGAGCGCGGAGAGGAAAGCGCGCAGCGGCCGGGTGCGCAGACCGACGGCGCCTACCTTGACCACGTCGGCGGGCCGCATACGGGCCGGGCGCAGGGTGTCGGTGGCCATCAGCGCGCTCCCCTTGCCACGGTGGCATCACCGCGGGTGTCGGCGGTGATGCGGCCGTCACGCATGCTGACCTGGCGGGGCAGTTGCCCGGCCAGATCCCGATCGTGGGTGATGATGACGACGGTGGTGCCGGCGGTGTTCAGCTCGCGCAGCAGCCGCAGCACCCCGGCGCCGGAGGCGGAGTCCAGGGCGCCGGTCGGCTCGTCGGCGAGCAGCAGCGCGGGCGCGCCGGCGACGGCGCGGGCGATGGCGACGCGCTGGCGTTCGCCGCCGGACAGTTCCTGCGGTTCGTGGTCCAGGCGGTGGCCGAGGCCGACGCGGTGCAGCACGGCGGTGGCGCGGCGGCGCCGCTCCGCCGCCCTGAGGCCGGTGTAGAGCAGGCCGTCGGCGACGTTGTCCAGCGCCGGGGTGCCGGCGGCGAGGTGGAAGTGCTGGAAGACGAAGCCGATGCGGGTGGCGCGCAGCGCGGACAGCTTGGCGTCGGGCAGGGCGCCGACGTCGTGGCCGTCGAGGTGCACTCGGCCCGCGGTGGGGCGGTCCAGGGTGCCGAGGATGTTGAGCATGGTGGACTTTCCGGAGCCGGAGGGGCCGACGATGCCGACGAGTTCCCCCCGGTGGATGGTCAGCGAGACGGCGGCGAGGGCGGTGACGCCGCCGGGGTAGGACTTGGTGACGTCCCTGAGGGTGATCACTTGGGCATCCCCACCGTGGTGCCCTCGGTGATGCCGGCGCCGGATATCTCCACCCGGCCGCCGGCGAACAGACCGGTGTGGACCGGCACGTATCTCGTGCCGGAGCCGCCCACGACCTCGACGCCGTAGCCGCCCTCGGCCAGCGCGAGGAGCGAGGCCACCGGCACGGTCAGGACGTTCTCGCGCTCGCCGGCGGTGAAGTCCACATGCACACCGGCCTGGTCGTATGCGGCGACGGCCCGGCGGGCCTTGGCGTCGGCCGGGGAGATGACCACCTTGAGTCTGGTCCGGGCGTCCTTGCCCTGCTCGGCAGGTTTGCGGAAGCTGGTGACCGAACTGACGGTGCCGTCCACCCTGGTGCCGTCAGGCAGCCGGATGCCGACCGTGCGGCCCTTCCTGGCCACCTGTCGGTCGGCGCTGTCGAGTTCGACGGTGACGGCCTTGGCGGTGCCGGTGTAGGCCAGCACCTTCTGCCCGGGCGCGGCCTGATCGCCCGTGTCGGCCTCGGTGCTGTCGATGCGTACCGGGCCGGGGGCGAAGGCGAGTCGGCCGAGTTCGACCGTGCCGGTCCTCTTCAACTCCAGGTCCTCCTGCCACTGCTCGACCGCCTTGGCGGTCCGGTCGCTGTACTCCTCGTCGACGGTGAAACCGGTGTAGCCGAGCGCGGCGAGGTTGGCCTCCAGCTGCTTCACATCCGGTCCCTCAGCGCCCTTCCTCAGCGTGCGGTAGGCGGGCAGCGGGCCGTACATCAGCACCACTGGCTGATTGTCGACCGCGTACAGCTCCTGGCCGCGGGAGATCCGCGCGCCGGCGGCGGGGACCTTGGTGAGGGTGCCGGGCAGCCGGCCGGACAGGGTCCTGACCGGGCCGTAGCCGAGCACGCCGTCCTCGCTCTGGGTGTCTCTCAGCGTCTGCCGCAGCACCTTCGCCGTGCTCGGCGGCAGCTGGCTCGCGGCAGCGCCGCCGTCCCCCTCGTCGCCGCCCAGGCCGAGCGCGGCGACGGTGACCGCGCCGGCTGTGGCCAGGACGAACACGGTGACGGTGATCTTCGCGACGCGCCGCCTGCGCCGCCCCACGGGGGGTGCCTGGTCTTCCTGGGCGTCCAGGACGTGCTGCCCGGTCACCGGACGGCCCTCCTGCTGTTCGTGTCCCCGACGCCGCCGCACTTCTTCACGGCCTTCTTGTAGTCCGGGTCCTCGCCCTGCGCGGGGCCGATGCCGATGCCCTGGCCGGGCTTGGGGTCCTTGAAGCTCTCCACCCCGTTCTCGCGCATGCAGCGGGCGAACTCCAGCATCTCCTCGCGCTCCTTGGCATTGCCCTCATCGGACGGCGCCGGCGGCGCGTCACCACGGCAGGCCTCCATGGCCTGGTCCGCCTTCGCCTTGTTGTCGCCGTTGACGGACAGCCCCAGGCCCTCGCCGGGCTTGGGGTCCTCGACGTCCAGCCCGTGCCGGCGCAGGCACCGGGCGAACCTGAGGTTCATCTTGGTGATCTCGTCCCGGCTCAGGTCGGCCTTGCCGCTGGGGTTGTTGTCCTTCCTGCCGCCGCCGGCCGATGCCACGTCGTCGCCGCCACCGTCCGATCCACAGGAGGTCAACACCAGGGTGAGCATCACGGGGACGGCCGCCAGCGCGGCGCGGGTGCGGATCCTCATCTCGTCTTCTCCTCGCATACCGCCAGCCGGGTGCCGGCGCTCGGTGGTGAGAGAACACGAGTGGGTGTTAACCCGGCGTTACGCAACAGCCCCCCGGTGCCCCCGATTTCGGCCTGCGCCGCGCTCGGATGGCGGGAGGTGAAACCGGCGGGGCGGCAGATCGGTCGTGGTCATTGCCGAGGTCATTAACGAGGAGGAACATCCACCTCACTCACCATGGCCGGCGAGGGGCCCTGCTGCCCGGGATGAGGAGGGCCCCGCCCAAGCGAAGGGATCACGGGAGATGCGGGTACTGGTGGTGGAGGACGAGCCGCTGCTCGCCGACACGATCGCGGAATGGCTGCGCGAGGAGGCGCACGCCGTCGACGTCGCCCACGACGGCGCGACGGCCCTGGAGCGGACCTGCGTCAACGACTACGACGTCGTCGTCCTCGACCGCGACCTGCCGCGGGTCCACGGCGACGAGGTCTGCCGTCGGCTCATCGAGGCCGACTCCCCGGCGCGGGTGCTCATGCTCACCGCCTCCGCCACGGTCACCGACCGCGTCACCGGGCTGTCCCTGGGCGCCGACGACTACCTCACCAAACCGTTTGCCTTCCCCGAGCTCGCCGCCCGCGTCCTCGCCCTGGGCCGACGCACCCGCTCCACCGCCGCGCCGGTACTACGCCGCTCCGGCATCACTCTCGACCCCACCAGCCGGGAGGTGACCCGCGACGACCGGCCCGTCGCACTGACGAACAAGGAGTTCGCGGTGCTGGCCGAACTGCTGGCCGCCGACGGCGCCGCCGTCTCCGCCGAGCAGCTGCTGGAGAAGGCCTGGGACGACAACATCGACCCCTTCACCGGCGTCGTCCGCGTCACCATCCTCAAGCTGCGCCGCAAGCTCGGCGACCCGCCCGTCATCGGTACCGTCACCGGGGTGGGGTATCGGATCCCGTGACTCCCGTCATGACCCGCGGCCCGCGCGGCGCCCTGGGGCGGCTGCGACCGCACCGCCTCACCCTGCGCGCCCGGCTCAGCCTGGTCTACGGCGGCCTGTTCCTGACCGCCGGCATGGTACTCCTCGGCGCCACGTACCTACTGTTCAACCAGCAGCTGACCAGCGGCAGCTCCGGCCTCAGCGTGCACGGCGAGGGCACCGGGACCCTACCTCCGGACGGCAGCCCCGGGCCCACCACCGCGTCCTGGGAGAACAAGGAACAGCGGCGGCTCAACGACGCGGCCGTCACCTCGCTGATCACCCAGGGCGGCATCGCCCTGGTCGTCGTCGGCGCCGCCGCCGGGGGCCTGGGCTGGCTCATCGCCGGCCGCGTGCTGGCACCCCTCCACCAGGTCACCGCGACCGCCCACCGCATCGCCGCCGCTCCCGCCGCCGACCGCGGCCTGCACGAACGCATCAATCTGGCCGGCCCCGAGGATGAGGTCAAGGACCTCGCCGACACCTTCGACACCATGATCGAGCGTCTCGACCGCTCCTTCGACGGCCAGCGCCGCTTCGTCGCCAACGCCTCCCACGAGCTGCGCACCCCCCTGGCCCTCAACCGCGCCCTCGTCGAGATGGCCATGCACCGCAAGAGCGCCTCCGCCGACGTCAAGCACCTCGGTGAACAGCTTCTGCAGGTCAACGCCCGCCATGAGCGGCTCATCTCGGGCCTGCTGCTACTCGCCGGCGCCGAACACCACCTTCCCGAAGCGACCCCGGTCGACCTGGCCGAGGTCGTGACGCACGTGGTCGCCCAGAGCGCCGAGGAGGCGCGACAGGCCGGCGTCATCGTGTACGCGGAGCCCGGCACCGCCGTCACCGCCGGCGACCCGATGCTCCTGGAGCGCATCGTGCAGAACCTCCTGGACAACGCCATCCGGCACAACATCGACGCCGACGGCGGCTGGGTCCGCATCGTCAGCCGCACCCGGGCCGGCCAGGGCGTCGACATCGAGGTGCGCAACACCGGCCCCGACGTGCCCGCGTATGAGGTCCCCAGGCTCTTCGAGCCCTTCCGCCGCCTGGGCACCGAACGCCTCAGCACGGCCAAGGGCAGCGGCCTCGGCCTGTCCATCGTCCGCGCCGTCGCCCGCGCCCACCACGGCGACGTCACCGCCCAGCCCAACGGGACCGGCGGCCTGACCGTCACCGTCACCCTTCCTCACCACCCCGACCGAGCACCCAGGCAGCAGTGATAGGGGCTCTCCTCAGGCGAATCCGGCACCAAGGACCACGCTTCCGTCATCCGGCCGCATCCCAAGAAGTACGTCACAGCGTGCGGCAGAGCAGCGCGTCGGGCCGGCCCAGGTGCCCGACGCGGGTGGTAAAGGCGATCCCGGCCGCGTACTCGGTGGGGCGCACTCTCCCTGGTAGGCGCCCTGGGCGAACTCCCCACCGGGATCGGCGGGCGGGCGGTTGTCGCCGCGGTCGAACCAGACGGTGCGCCCGGTGCTGCCCAGGGGGTGGCGGGCCGGCACGCACAGGGCCGCGGAGACGGTGGCGCCGCGCAGGCTGTAGCCGATGAGGAACTGGTCGCGCGGACACTGGAGTTTGCGGTAGCCGGTGGCCCAGTCGCCGTCCGCGGGCACGTACCGCTCGTCGCGCACCACGCTCTGGCCCTCGCCGGCGGAGCGCAGGTCGCCGCCGGTTCCCGTGCCGGTGCACAGCCCGCGGCCCTGGGTGTGGCTGACGCCCAGCAGGCGTTCCCCGTCCGGGCAGACCGCCTTGCGGGCCCCGCTGTCCCAGTCGCCCGCGGCCCGGGTGCGCAGCGACCGGACGGCGTCGGCGTGGTCGGTGGTGAGCATGTGCCAGGCGTCCACCGCGGGCACCGGCCCGGTCCGCTCCGGCGCGGCGAGCATCCGGTTCCAGGCCTCTGCCCGCCAGTCCGCGCCGTCCAGGATGCCGGTGCGCCGGCCGGCGGCGTCATAGCGCAGCAGGGCCCAGTCGTCCCCGGCCGGCCGCCCCTGGGGGTCGGTGCTCCAGCCCACCAGCGGCCAGTACGCGAAGTCCGTGTCCCTGGCGGCCAGATAGGCCGTGAGGTTGTCGAACCAGGTACGGGCGGCCGCCCCCGTCTCCCCGGCGCCGATGCCGAACTCGCTGACCCACACCGGCGCGGTGAAGTGCCGCCCGGACTCGTCGGCCACGTACAGCGCCTCCTCGCGCAGCGCCGCGTACAGCTGGTCGCGGGTCAGGTCCTGGTAGCGCGGGTCGCTGGTCTCGCCCACCCCGGTGGCCCCGGTGTGCCGGGGGCCGGTGTAGCCGTAGAAGTGGGCCGAGTAGACCAGCTTCCCGGAGACTAGGGCGTTTCTTTGCGATCATCGGATCGTTGGTCTGGTTGTGCCGTTGACCGACGCGCAGTGGGCGCGAATAGAACCTTTGTTGCCTGATCGGAGGCCGCGTCGGGGCGGTCGGTGGCGTGATCACCGCCAGGTGATCGATGCGATCGCCTGGAAGTTCCAGACCGGGTCTCAGTGGGTGCACCTCCCCGCTGAGTACGGCTCGTGGAAGGGCGTCTATACGAGGTTGAGGAACTGGGCCATCGACGGCACCTGGGAACGTGTCTTCACCGCGCTGCTCGCTCAAGCGGATGCCGACGGTGACCTGGACTGGGTCGTCGCGGTCGACTCCACGATCGTGCGTGTCCACCAGAACGGCGCCGGGGCCCGCAAAAAGGGGCTCCGGCCGGTGAGCCCGCCGACAACGCGATCGGACGGTCGCGTGGCGGGTTGACTACGAAGGTCCATCTCGCCGCTGACAGCCGCTGTCGTCCGTTGTGCTTCGTGCTCACGCCCGGCCAGGCCGGAGACGCGCCGGCCTTCGAGCACGTGATGGCTGCCATCCGGGTGCCGCGTCGAGTTGGTAGGCCCAGGACCAGGCCCTTCGCGGTGCTGGCGGACAAGGCGTACTCGTCGCGAGCCATCCGGCATCATTTGCGACGACGCGGAGTGCGGGCTGTGATCCCGCAGCCTGCCGACCAGATCGCCAACCGCAAACGCAAGGGCTGCGGCGGCGGGCGACCACCCGGATTCGACCGCGATGCCTACAAGCAACGCAACACCGTCGAACGCTGCATTAACCGCCTCAAGCAATGGCGCGGCCTGGCCACCCGCTACGAGAAGACCGCCACCGTTTACCGTGCCGGTCTCCTCGTCGCGGGCATCTTCCTCTGGTCCGCCCGCTGAAGAACAGGAAGCTCACGACCGAAGGCACTCTCCCTGCGGATCGAAGCAGACCAGGCCGTGCTCGCGGGCCAGTGCAGCGGCGTACTCGGATACTTCCTCGGCTTTGCCATAGGACATGAGCAGGTACACGATCGGGCCCGATGCCTCGTCGATGGCTGGTGTCGACGCCCACACGACATCGTGGTCGACATCGTCCGGGTATCGCGCGACGAGGGCTTCTACGTACGCCATGATGCGCGGCACCGGAGGCACGGCGACATCGTCCGACTCCAGGTAACGCTCGTAGAGCTCGTCATACGTCGAGCTCGCAGCACGGTTGTCGAATGGACGGTCGCCGTCCCACACAGCAAGGTCGTAGCTCACAGGCGCATCGTCGCAGGCAATAGTTTCTCCGCCACCAGCAGGCCCTGCGATCTCTCTGGCAGTGATCCGTAAGAGAGCTCCTAGCAGGGTGTGGGAGAGGGTACGCAGGACACAACGTGTGAGCCGCTTATGGCGGACAACTGTTTCCGGCTTTTGTCTCCCGCAGATCGGCCTCGGTCATCTCGGTCATGAAACGGGTGGAGTCGCAGATCACGATGATATGCGGGAGGCTCAGCCGCTTCTTCGCGTCGGCGAGTTTCTCCTCGGGGTTCTCGGTCACTTGCCGGCCTCCAGCTCGCTGCAAGTCGCGGACCTGATCTGCAGGGGTGGACACGCACCGGATGGGTGTCCACCCCTGCAGAGCCGTCTCCTCAGGATCAGCCTGCCAGAGCCTCGCCCCGAGGCCTACGCCGTGCCCGCCTTCAACAAGCTGACGAAGTGAGCCCACTCCTTCGCGGAGAAGGTGAGCTCTGGACTGTCCGCGATCTTGGAGTCGCGTACAGCGACCCAGCCGTTGGCCCGAACCGCGACTTCCACGCAGTGAGAGTCGCTGGGCTGGCAGAATGAGCTCTTTCTCCAGGCTGTAGCACGCCGCTGTGTACCCACCATCGTTACCTTCCACTTGATCTAGAAAAGCCATGGTGCTCAACTGAAGGTTTCCCCGAGACGGTGAGACAACATGGTGGCTGGCGGGGTTCCCCACGTCCGGGTCACGTCCAGGGGAACCCTTCTCACGCCTTGGCCGCTCTACCCCACCGCCCGCTGCTTGGCTGTGCGACAGCCGCTTTGGGACGGGCGGCGCCCGGGGTCGAGCGGCGCGCCGAGCTGGCGGCGGAGACCGCCTGCCACTTCGCGGACATCGCGCAGTCGGGCGGCTGGAGTACCCCTCGCCGGGGCGTTGGGCAGCGCTGATCTGGAGCTGGCGCAGGCCCTCGCCGCCGTGGCGGCCGCGACCGGCGGCGCTCGCCGGTGCCTGGGCATCACCACCGACGGCTCCGAGCCGAAGCTGCCCGCTGCCGCGGCGACGGTGCCCGCGCGCAGGCCGACGAAACGGCGCGGCCTCGGGCTCGGCTCCAGCACCTTGCTGTCGCTCACGCCTGCGCGTACCTGCCCGGGGCACCGGACATCCGGACACGGACGTCGCGGCGCCGCCGCCTTCGGACGCCGGGGCATCAGGGCGCGGGGCGCCGGATGAGCAGGGTCGCTGTCTCCAGAACCCATCAATCAGCACACCGCAAGGGCGGCTGGTGAAGAGCGAGGCCGAGAGCGGTGCCTCAGGCCACAGCAGAGTGACAGGTGACCGGTGTCCTGCCGCGGGCGCTACGTTCGCCGCCATCCGCGCTTCACACCGAGAGGTCGCGGAACGCGGTATGGCGCTCTCGGACACTCTGATCGTACTGACCATTTCTCTTCCCCCGTTGTCGTGAAGCAACCTTTTCCGGCGGCGCAACGGCCAGCCTGCGCTCGAAGCGTGACTGCCAGTGACCCGCAGTGCCCCTAACTCGGCCATCCGTGGTCTGTCGACAAATGAGCCTGGGTTCCCTCCGCGCCTCACCGCGCGGGCCCCTGCCGGCCGGCCGGACCGCCGCGGCTTCGCCGGTATCCGGCGCCGATCCAGCACAGTGCGGATGACCAGGGGCGACGCCCCTGAAAACAGGCATTCTCCGAAGCAGCCACACACCGATCCCCGCCGTCCGGGACGGGAAGCAGGCGGAGACCAACGATGACCTGCGACAAAGCGCTTCCGGCGCCCGCCGGCATGGCGGCGTCCCTCGGTTCCCTTGGATACCAGCTCCCGGACACCTTGGCGGATTTGGCCGACAACAGCGTTGCCGCAGCGGCTCGGACTGCCGGGACCGGCCTCACCCGGGCCGGGCGGGACCGCAGCGGACCGCCCTGACTGTCGCGCCGTGGCAGGCGGCCTCACGGCCGCCTGCCACTGAGGCTCAGCGCGTTCCGAGCGTCCGGGTCACCTTGAGGGCGGCCACGTCGACTTCGGCGACGGTCAGGTCCTCGTTGAGGACCCACGCGGTCTTCGAGTCGGCGCTGAAGCTGATGGCCTGACGGGGTCCCTTCAGACCCTTCACCGTGCCGCGCACCTCGCCGTCGGCCGGGTTGACGGCGGTCAGCGAATTACCCTCCAGGTTCCCGGAGAAGAGGACCTTCCCGTCGGGAGAGAGTGCGGCACCGTAGGGCTTCTTCCCCACCGTGATCCGCTTCAGGGTCGCGCCGGACGCGGTGTCGACGACGGACACCGTGTCGGTCCCGCTGTTGGCCGCGTAGAGCCGGGTTCCGTCGCGGCTGATGGACAGTCCCCGGACTTCCTTGAACCCCTCGATCTGCCGCAGGGTCTTCCTGGTCTCGATGTCGACGACCGTGATCCGGTCGCCCTTGTAGTTGGTGACGTACAGCTTGTCCCCAGCGGGGGCGAGCTTGACCCCTTGACGTGGTTCGGCGAAGCCGGTGAGGACGGCATCCGCCCTGCTGCCGGCCTGGTCGACCACCGTGACCGTGCCCGCCGCTTGGTTGTTGGCGTACAGCCACCTGCCGTCCGTGGACTGTGCGGTGCCGAACACTCCGGCGCCGAGCGGGAGGCGCTTGACCACCTGGAAACTTCTCAGGGAGATCCGGTCCACGACGCCGAGGGTGCTGTCGGACACGGTGAAGGTCTTGCCGTCCGGGGCGAAGAGGATGTTGCGCGGGCTGACGTATCCGTTGATCTCCGTGACCTTCCGGCCCCGGCGCACATCGATGACGACGAGGTGGTCCGTTGTGGAGTTGGTGACCACCGCGACGCGCTGGTTGGGGCTGAGCGCCATGGTGTTGTTCCTGATGTGCGGGTCGAACGGTTTGGGGGCTCCGCCGAGGGTTCCGCTGTAGGCGCCGAACGCCGGTACCGCGGCGTGCCGCGCGGGGACCGCGGCCGGGCTCTCGTCCGCCGAAGCCATCGCGGCCGGGATGGTCAGGACGGCAGCGGCAGTGGCGCCGGTAAGTATCCGACGAGTTACTTTGGCGTGTTTCACCTGGAATATCTCCTTGTTTCAGGGCACCCACCCGCTGTGGATGCCTGTACGGCCCTGCACGACGCGAGTCCCCGAACCTGTACGGACAAGGTCACCGGCGGCTTTCGCCGTACCGGTTCCCACCGGAGGCTTCGCCGAGGTGCGTGAACCCTTTTCCGGTCCGCGCCCGTCTCGGCGCGACATGACCGCGGCCGCATCCGGAGAGCGGCTCTGCTGCCTGCCACTCGCGCTCTCCGCCGGCCCGGTGACTGCTTTCATGAGGGATACGCACCAGCACCGCATCGCGTTGAACGAAAGGCCGCCCGATCGTCGGGAGAGGCGGCGCCGGACCCACGGAACTGTCCGCTCCCGGAAGGCCCCGCCGTCCGCACGTGGAGCGTACGGACCGGAGAACAGCGCGCGTTCACGGGGCTTCGCCGACCCGCCAGGCGGGAGGGGCGGGCAACGCCCGGCGGGGACGCCGCCCCGTCGGCCGTTGCCCCCGCGGTTGTCAGTCCGGGGAGGGGCCCACGGGCAAGCGGCTCACCACGTGCCCGTTCTCATCCTCTGCGACCAGTTCGGTGATGGTCTCCTTCCGCATGGCGGTCACCATGCGGAAGGACACCCGCCCGCCGCTCTCGGCCCGTACCGTGCCGGCGGAGATGCGCACACCGCGGGCGTTGACGGTCATCACCTGGTAGGTCTCTCCCGCCGCCAGGCCCGACAGGGTCACCGGGACCTCGGTGCCCCCGGGGCGGTCCACCATCTTTCCCTGACGCTCCATCACCACCGGTGCCGCGTCGGCCGTGCGGCCCGCCCGGTCCGCCACGCCGAGCGGGATGATCACCGCGACAGCCACGGCGGAGGCGACGACGACGCCCACCGCGGCCACCCGCCAGGGACGGAACCGGGCGGTCCTGGCGCCGGCCGCCTCCCGGCGGATGCGGTGCCCGAGCCCCCACGAAGGGCGCGCCTGCGGTCCGGCACCCGGTGCGGGCTCCCAGCACCCGCGCGGGTTCGCCCGCCGCAGTGTGCGGACCACGTCCTCGGTCTCGGATGCCTCACGTGTGCAGTCCGGGCACTGGACCAGATGCCGGGCGAGCTCCTTCGGCAGCGGCCTCCCGAGCAGCAGAAGCTCGGTGAGGAGCGCGCGGTGGGGAAGACATTCCTTGTTCATGGCGCCAGCCACCCGTTCTCCTCCAGGACGAGCCGCAGCGACCGCACTCCGTAGTACAGGCGACTGCGCATGGTGGAAGCCGGAATTCCCAGCTCCTCCCCCAGTTCGGCGCAGGTACGGCCGCCGAGGTACACCCCCACCACCGCCTCTCTGTGCTGCGGGCTCAGCCGTTCCAGGGCCTCCCCGAGCTGTATCCGGTCAAGAAGCTGATCGATGTCGTCGAACGCCGACGACGGTTCGGGCGCCACGTCCCACGGCGCACGGCCGGGCCCCTCACAGACCTTGCGCCGCCGCATGGCGTCCACCACGAGGTTCCGGGCGATGGCGAACAACCAGGTCCGCAGACTGCCCTGCCCCGGGTCGAAGCCGCGTGGCGACCGCCAGGCGCGGAGAAAGGTCTCCTGCACCACGTCCTCGGCGAGCTGCCGGTCGTCCAGCGCCTTGAAGGCGAACCCGAAGAGTTCGCCGCCGTAGAGATCGTAGGCGGCCCCCACGTCTCGCTCCGTCCGGAATCTGACAGGCTCCGGGGCGGTCGTCGCAGTCCGTCCGCGAAGCCACCGCAGCGGCTTACCGCTTACAGCCACGGCTGCTCGCATCCGTTCGGCGCCAGGCGTTCATGGTGCTTTCCCATCTCCCGAGACGATGTTCGCTACGGGATACGCGCGCCCCACCGCGTGTGTTGAAACGACGGGAAGAAAAATGGCGGCCGCCCGGAAACTCCGCACCCGCTCCTGCCGTACCGGCCGCGACGCCGGGCGGATCGCGGCGGCACCGGGGGCACCCCCGGCTCGCCGTCCCGCGCGATGCACCTGGGGGCCGGCCGGCCGGGCGGTGGAGCCCCTGTCCGACCCCGGCTCACCAAAAAGAACATATGCATGCCAACAACGGTCGCATGCCCCGCCCCCGCCTTGGCGTGCGCACATGCGCGCACATGTGCGTACCGCATGCGCACCAAAAATGCCCCCTGAACCCGCGTTCCACAGCTTAGAGGGCATCTGATCTGGATAGCTGGTAGTTCAGGGTGATTTTGTGACTGCCAGTGTGGGTGGTCGTTGAACGAGGTGTGAGTGATCGTCGCCCGTATCGCAGTGATGTCTCCGATGCCCGCTGGGCCTTGATGGAACCGGTCTTCACAGCCTGGCGGGCCAGCCGGACCGGCCCCGGCACGGCAGCCCGGGCCCACGATTTGCGGGAGATCGTGAACGCGATCCTCTACGTCAATCGCACCGGGATTCCGTGGGAGTACCTGCCGCACGACTTCCCGCCGGACAAGACCGTCTACGACTACTACGCCAAGTGGGAGACGGACGGAACCACCGAGCGGGTCCACGATCTGCTGCGGGACAGGAGCCGCCGGGCGAACGCCCGGACAGCGGAGCCGTCCGCGGCCGTGGTGGACGCGCAGAGCGTGAAGACTTCGGGCAATGTGGCCGAGGCCAGTCAAGGAATCGATGCCGGCAAGAAGATCAAAGGGCGCAAGCGCCACCTGATCACCGACACCCTCGGCCTGATCCTGACCGTCCTGGTCACCGCCGCCTCCGTCCACGACTCCGCCGGCGGCAAGCAGGCGCTGACCGAGCTGGCGGCGGCCCATCCGAGCGTGACCAAGGTGTGGGCCGACGGCGGTTGGAGAACACGGAATGGCCGACCGCCCATGGCTTGGGCGGTCGGCTGCAATACCTCGTCAGCGTAGGCGGCGGATCTTGAGGTAGATCAGCCCGCTTCGGTCGAAACAGAGGGGCGCCGGGGCGGCGATCAGAACTTGGGCGGGGATTGAGTCCGGCCGCACTGCGGACATGACGATCAGGCCGGCCAAAAGCACGGTACCGAAGCGGAGTCGCACATGAAGAACGCTCTCCGTAGTGGTTTGCAGAAGACTTGAGATCGGAATGCTAACCTCTGGCACCGCCGGAAGGCTCTTAGCGAGCTTTCGGTGAACGTGCTGGATCATGGCTTCTCCTTGGGGCATGCGCAGATCCGGCACGCAAGGAGGGGCTTCGAGGCAGACGCCAATCGATCTCGGAGCCCCTTTTTACGTGCCTACTGGGACACTAGGCCCATTGGCCGAGCAGCAGGAACTGCTGATATTCGTGAAAACGGAACGGGGAACTCCAATATGTCGCTTCACTACCGCCACCGCCCTGTCACACCCAAGCCAAGTTCGGAACAAAAGAATCAAGAATGGAGCGAAGCGATCACACGCACCGCGAAAGATCGCCTGCCATCACGAAAGCCCACTCGCGGTATCCATCACCCCATCACTCTTTAGAGTGAAGTCGTCCCTCCCCTGCCAGCCCCTCGGGTCCGGCATGAAGGTCGTCCCCGCACCTGCGGGAGTCGCTCTGTCGGCGTGCTGCCACTCGGTCGGCGGCGGCATTCGTCAACCGGCGCGGTCCGCGGTGAGCGGCGGTCGCGCCGGGTCGGCGCCCTGGTCCTTGTCGTGCTCGCCCACGACTCCATCGCCTTCCGGGCTGGCGGGACCGGCCAGGGCGTGCCGGTGGCCGTTCAGTCGGCTTTGAGGACCTGGCTGAGCAGGGCCCGCATACGGTGACATTGCACGAATGTGCCGCATGCTATTTCGCAAACCTGTGCTGAACGTTTTGCTGCCGGCGTCGCTGGATCAGGTACGTCCCGCGTCCTCCGGCCACTCCACCTCCCAGTTGAAAACTGATGGACCATTCATCCTTTTAAGGTTCCCGCGCGAATCTATGGTCAGGTCGAACACCCGACGCGCTTCCGAAACCACCAGCGTAGTGTAATGAAGCTGGAGGGAAGAGCGGAGTGGCCTCCCGGCATCCTCCCAGGGTTTCTCATAAAGATACCCGGATTCCCATGGGAATTGGATCACAGCATCGGGCTTTCGGTCGTAAACCCATCGATAGGAGTTGACGGTGGGCGTAATTCCCAATATTTTATCGCTGCTCTTGCCCGGCACTGGCCCTAGTTTGCCAATGGCGTTTGCCTGGGATTTGAACTCTGCGTGCTTTCCTCCACGGAACAGGTGATTGCATAGGTCATTGTCGGAACGGAAAGTGCAGGCGTGATCGATGCCGCTGGCGAAGTGTGTTCCCTTGAGTGCCGGAATCGCCTGCTCGATAAGTTTCGGTTTCTCGACTGCCGGGATCGACAGCCCTTCCCTTCCCGCCTTCACCGGCACGCAGTACTTCCCGTAACACAAGTAACGGGGCGCGGATATCGAACCACCCTTGCCTACCGCAATGGAGCAGTCGGGCACTGGATACAGGTAGGGGACGCCGTGCCAGTAGGTTCGGATCAACGCGGCGCCTACGGTGACCGTGGCAGCCTTCACGTCACATGTGACATACCGGTCGCCGCGGAAAAGGTATCCCTTTGTCGTTCCCGGAATGTGAATGGCGGCGTCGATGCCGCTTTCGATGAGTGGCACCTTACTGCTGCCATTCAGCTTCCATTCATCGGCGATGTCCTCGGGGTCTCCGAATTGTGGTGCGTCTGTGTCGGCCTTCGTCAGCTTGACGCACTTCTTCCCCTTGAACAGCCAGACGGTGCTCTCTCCGTTCGGCAGAGCGGCATCGAAACCATTCTTGAATCCCTCCGGGACTCCCGACCACATGGAGGTGATGCGCTTCTTCTCCTTATCCACGCGGTCGTTGGCGAAGTCGAACCGCATCACCTGGTCACCGCGGGTGACCCAGCATACGCCCTTCTTGCTGTCGTAGTCGGGGAAGACGGTGTCGAAGCCGGATTTGAAATCACCAAGATTCCGGTACGCCGACAGAGCGAAATCCACCGAAGGAAACCCTCTTTGGGGGCCCGCTACCCACCACTGAGGGGTTCCGTTCACCACTTTGGCAAGTCCAGCGGTACCGTTCTGCACGAGAGCCACCAGGCCCTCTACCACCAGATTCTTCTTGTTACCCGGGTCGTACACCATCGCCTTCTTCAGGCTGAACGCATGGTCTACGCGTGCGGAACCAGTCGCTCCCATGACTTTTATCTCCTTCTCGCTTCTCTTTCTCTAACGGCCCTGTCCCAACGGTATCCAGACCAGCTTTGCTTCGCGACTTCCATCGCCGATACTTCCACCACTGTGACTGGTGGCGGGGAGGATGGCCAGCGTGGCCCCTTTGGGGACGGGCAGGAAGAAGTTGTCGAAGAAGCACTTTGCGGCATCAGAATTGAGTCCCCACGGTGCCGGGGGCTTGGCCGAATACACCTCCGCCCTGTACAGCTCCTTATTGGATCGGGACACGGTGGCGACGACTTTACTGCCGCCCGTCGAAGTGTCCTTGATCCATCCTGTGAGGAACCCGTCCGTCGTCACGGTTTTGCTGGCCTGGCCGGTGAAACCGTAGGAGATCTTCTCTGGGGGGCCGATCATGGCGGCGCCGCCTGTGAGGTCGAGTGTGGAGAAGACGGCGTCGGGGTTGGTGATGGTCACGGTCGCGGTCAGGGCTGCTAGGAGTCTGCCTTGGCCGTCCGGTTTCTCGGTGGCACGGAGGGCGAAGGCCGTGTCCTGGGTGAGTCCCTGTACGGTGTGTTCCTTTTTCCCCGTGACCTTCTCGTTGACGGTCGCGCCTCGGTGGTCGCGGTAGGTCAGCGTCAGGTGGGTGTTCGGAACCGCGTCCCACCGCAGGGTCACCGGTTCCTGGCTGGCGATGCTCAGCCGATCGGGACGGAAGCTGGAGATGGGGGGAGCGGTGGTCGCCCCCTCCGGCGCGGGTGCCTCGGCCGTGTCGGAGGACGCCTCGACGAGTTCGGTGCTCTCCGGCCGCTGGTTCGAGTTGAGACCTCCCAGCCCGAAGGGGAGCCAGCTCGCCGTCGTGGTCAAGGTGCTACTGGTGGGTGTCCGGGCGACTGTGACGGACGCGCCCTTCGCTATGGGGAGGGCGAATCCGGCAGGCAGTCCGTCGCCGTCCTCCGGGAGCACGGCCAGCGCTTTGGCCTCGTACTCAAGTGTCCCGCCGGGAGGTGTCACTTTCGCGGTGACGGTCGTGGGTTCTTTGGCCTTCTCGCATTTCGCGGAGACGACCAGCAGGCCGTCAGTATTCGCCTTGCCGCTGAAATTCTCCTTTTCCAACGACGGCCTGAACACCTGGGGCACCTTCATGAGGGTGCAGCTCTCGACTACGGTAAGGTTGCGTGCCGTCAGGTCGGGATCGGTGACGGTGACCGTGGTCGTCAGGGTGTTGAGCTCCGCTTTCGTCGTTGTGTCGTAAGCGGTCAGATAGACGGGGGTGGTCCGGTACAAGGGCCCGACCTTCTTCTCGTACTCCCCTGATTGCACCGGCTCGTCGTGCCCAGCCCACTGGACGCGGTACTCCACTCCGCTGAGATATGTGGTCTTCCAACGAACTGTTGTGGTGCCACCGTTGCGCACCGCACGGTCGTCGGGGGCGAAGTCGCGCATGTTCAGGCCGGGGCGGACCTTGCGCACCGGAAGGTACACCGACACGCCCTTCTTCTTCTCACGTGTCTCGTAAATCTCCAGTTTTGCCGTATCCTCCGGCGTGTTCACGGTGATGCCGGAGAGAGTCAGGGTTGCGGGGGTGTGATAGAAGACCTTCTTCCGCGTCGGCTTGGCAACGTATTCGCCCGCCTGGGTACCTTTCCTGAAAGACTGCCATGTGCTGCTGGGTTTGATCGATTCGGCCGTGTCAGGTTTCGTGAGGTGCTCTTTACCGGTGCCCACGGGCACGTTGACCGTCACGGTGTCACAGGTGATGCTCGGATCGAGAGCGTCCACCCGGATGTCGATCTTTCCGTCGGGTGAGTTAGTGATGTCGAGGGCAGTCGGATGATAGTAGTACTGCAGTAGCGATGGAAGGTTTCCGACATCAGCCTCTGTCGTGTCGGCGGCCTCTGTGGCGAGCTGAGGCTTGGGAATTCCGTGGCTTCCCATAGGCAGCCAGTACAGCCGGCCCGTCGACGGTTTACCGCCTCGCCGGTTGATGAGGAACTTGGATCCGGCGGGCACGGGAACGCACATGAAGGTGGGAAACTGCGGCGTCTCACCCGTCTTGTGGGCGGTACGTCGCTGCGAGTGGGAGAGGGAGCCTTTGCGGTGGACGTCGACGAACACCTCCACAGTGGGCAGTGGAGCGCGCCGGTCGTCGCCCGCGTAGTGCGGTTGCAGCATCAGCAGTCCGTCGGTGGGGGCGACAGCGCCGAAGCGGTCCTCGTAAGTGTATTGGTACGCCTGTACGGACCCCAGGATGCCGGCGGTCGACTGGACCTGTATTTGCCCCACCGCGACGTCGGGCTTCTCGACCGTGACATGAATGCTCTGGTTGTAGTGGACCGGCCCCTGCCCGGTTTCAGTGGCCGACGCGGCGACCATGAAGGTGGTGGCGGAGCGGAGGTTCTTGGCAGTGGTCTTGCAGGTTCCGTCTTTGCAGGTGATCTGCTCAGAGGGGATTACACCGTCGATTCCGTAGTAGACGGTGTAGCTTGCGTCCGCTCTCCCTTTCCAGCTCAGGACGGTGTCGTCTCCGCGGGTGACGTGCTGCGGTTTCGCCTCCAGGGCCGTGAAGGTCACCTTGGGGGAGATCTTCTCGTAACGGACCGCGGCGGTTTTGACGCTGGGTTTCCCGCTACCGGTGGCAGTCTCCTCGTCCACGGAGACGGTGACCGGGTGGTGCTTGGGGTGGACGGTGATGTTCTTCCACTTGAAGCTGGTGGTCTCCTTCATCGTGCCGTTGGGGAGGGCCACGAATTCCCCCGGCTTCCCCTCGACCGGTTTGACGCTCCAGCCGGTGGGCTCGACCGGCAGCAGGCCCTTGTCCTGCACCGCCTTCAGCGTGGTGAGGCATTCCGGGCCGTCACCCACAGGGAAGCGGAAGTGCAGCTTGCTGCAGGTGACCTCCGGCTTCTTGTGGACGTCGATGCGGACCAAAGCTCCCTTGGTGTCGCAGGTCAGCGGTATGGGGTCGGTGAAGGGCGTGTAGGTGAGCAGATGGTTGGTCATGGCAGCTCCCTTGTTCAGGGGCGGGTCGTCATCGTGGTGCCTCACCGCTCGTTGCGGTGCCGCAGGTGCAGGAAGCCGTCGCGGGCCGCGGGGCGCCCGCTGTCGGGGGTCGCGTCGCTGAGGTGGGCGGAGTTGTCGAGAGGGTGGATGCCGAACTCGGCCCAGGCCGGGCTCCGGTCGGCGCGGGGCTCGGTCCATGACCACTGGCCGGTCCAGGCGGCCGGCTGCGGCATGCTCAGCTCTCCGGCGTGGACCAGCCCCGCGAGCATGGGATTGAGCTGGAAGAACGCCTGCTCGTTGTGGAGGAACGGTTCTGTGAAGAAGGAGGGAAGGGTGAGCGCGACGGTCGGCACCACATCCGTGGTGGCGTGGGCCGCGGCGAAAGGGTCGGCGAGCAGCGTCACCCGTGCGTCCAGGGGCCAGTCCGGCGCATTGCCCACCTCAGGCGGCGGAGTGAAGGTGACCTGGACGTTATTGTCGGTGCCGGCGCCGGACAGGTAGCCGTCGCTGTCCTGGGGGGGATCGTCCACGACGTAGAGCCGGGAGTAGTCGCGGCCATGGAAGTATCCGACGAGGCCGTCGGAGAGCAGGGGCATTGAACCCAGCCGGACAGGGAAGCGGGCCGCGGTAAAGGGCGGCTTGCCGTCCACCGGCGGGGTGATCGTGTTCCAGTGCGGGTCGATCACCGGTGGGCCGGCGAGTTCGCCGCGGAGCCTGGCCCTGAGCAGGGCGAGGGGGCGGCCCAGGAGAAGGGTCAGATTCGCCTCGTGCCCGGTGGTGCCCGATGCGGTGGTCCAAGCGGCGTTGTCGATGCAGGCGATCAGCGCGGTGAGGGCGTCGTGCGACTGCTTCCTCAACCGGTTTACGAATGCGTGCAGATGGGGATCGGTGCTCTCATTGATATCCGGGGCGAAGGGCAGGTTCCGCCAGCTGACCTCCCGGGTGCCCTGGGGGGAGACGATCGAGCTCAGCTCCCCCAGCGGGGTGCCGTTCGCATGGTGGACGAGGAGGGAGTTGGCGAGCCGGTTGACCAGGAGCCAGCCGATCACCGGAGTGGGTTGGTCCGCGAGATCGGTCATCGGGTCCACCGGGCGCGTGTCGTCGTGGGCGCTGAGATGGTCGAAGCGCAGGCGGGCGTGCTGGAGCAGCCGGGGCGGCAACTCGAAGTACTTCTTCCGCCCATCGGTGATGAGCGGGTCGTCCGGCTTCAGCGCTCGGGATATCGCCAGCTGCCGGCTTCTGTGGTTGTTCGGCGTGATCACGTGCTGCGCGCGCCCGAAGCGGTCCACCACGGTCAGCCGGGTGATGATCGCCTGGGCGGCGCGCAGCGGCTGGAACGTGCGGGACGCGTCGCAGTCCGGAATGGTGCGGTGCGCGTCGGTGACCAGGTCCGCGATCTCGGGGCGTTCCACCGTGTCGTAGCCGTGTGGCATGGCGTGGGTGGGATCCCCGCGGAGCAGCAGCCAGTCGTGCAGGCCTTTGAGCGTCTGGGACAGGAGGTCCGTGCATCCCAGCGCGTACGCCGTGTCGCGTATGCGTTGCCGCTGTTCCCCGGCCAGACCGTCGCTGTAGTGCTCCAGTTGTCCTTGCAGCACCTGAGGGACCTGGTCGCTGAGGAAAGCGCGGCCGGAGAACTCCCTGACGGGCGGCCGGATGATCGCGGACTCCTCCTCCTTCTTCTTCCAGGTGAAGGTGCCGTCGGGCCGCAGGTGCCAGCTCCCCTGCTGTCCGGCGGGGTATGGCAGGGCGTACACGTTGACGGTCCACAGCAGGTACAGCGGTGACCAGGGCTGAGCCGTCCAGCGTTGTGTGAGCGCCGGCATGGTGCCGTCCGCGAGGTCGGCCTTGGCGCACAGCTCTTCCAGGAGTGTGGGATAGGTCTGGGGCGCGGAGGACTTCTCGTGGCAGGCGCGGTGCAGCAGGAGCAGCTCCTTGCAGACGTCGGCCGCCGCGGGGTGACCGGGTCCGATGGCCGGCAGCTTGTCCCAGCCGCTTGTCGGGAACGTGGGCGACACCCACTTTCCCTTGATTGAAATGCGTTTAACCAGGGTGTCGGCGGTTCGGCACCGCAGAGGTCCGGTTTCCACGTGTTCCCCGCGGCCGCGGGAGCCGCACAGCAGGACCACGGGGTCGCTCGGCTGGTGGTGGTATCCGCGAGGAAGCCGCCGAAGAACACCGGGGAGCGGCAGGTGTGCCATGTCTTCCCCAACCGGCAGGGTTTCGCGCAGCTGCTTGACGCGCTGCGCCCGTGAGGTCACCTGGCCGGCGACGGTGGTGCCAACCGTCGGGTCGAGCTGCTTCTTGATCTTCTCCTGTTCGGTCTTGTGCTTGTCGGTGGGGAGGTTCGCCATCCACCACAGGTGATAGAGGTGAGTCTGGAAAGCAGCCAGGTTCACCTGCGCTTCCTGGAGCTGCTCCTCGATGGCGTTCAACTTCCTGACGTCGTCCGCCGTGATGCGGTCTCGGGCGGTGGACCCCGCCGCGGGCGCTGTACCCCATGCGGGAGCTTCCTCCTCGGCGTACTTCCAGGCGTGTCCCGCCGGTGTGTTGGTGAACCACTCGTCGTGCAGCCGGTGCCGTGCTCCTTCGGTCGCGCCGAACGCATCCAGTTCTCCTAGCAGGCCGTGCTGGAGTGCCGTCAGCAGGTGTGCCTCGTCGGTGCTGCCATGTCCCAACTCATCGCACAGCGCTTGGAGGGCGTCGCTGGCGCTGTTGCCCAGCGCCGCCTTGACCACGTTCTCACCGTCGGGGGTGCGGTCCGGCGGGGCGTTCTTCCGGTCCCACGGCAGTGCGAGAGCGGTACCGGTGAACACCGAGCGGCTGGGCTCGGTGCCCTGCGGAGCCTGCCACCCCAGCTCGGGCGGGGTGTACCGGCCGAGGATGTCGTCATCTGCGGAGGAGTACCAACCCGCCACCGCGTAACTGACGCTGGCCGGCTTCTCCGGGGCGATGTCGAGGAGCCGGTCGTGCAGGGAGAACACGTGGGTGTTGAACGGCTGGAAGACGGCGAAGGCCGGCAGCGCAGGCCCCACAGCGGTCAGGAACTGCTCCTCGTCCTCGCGCGGCTCCGTCCAGCTCTGCGCGCTCAGCCGGACGGCTTTCCCGATCCACCGGGGCGCCTGGAGACGCCCCTCGTCGTCGAGGGTCGCGTAACGAGCGGCTTCCCGGTCCGGGTCCACGTCATGGTCGAAGTCGTCCTCCTCGCGTACGCTGTCGCTCTCCACGACCCAGGCGGCAGCGGCCGTACCGCCGCCCTCGACGGCCGCGTGCCGGGCCACCAGCCACCGGTTGGGTACCAGGGGGAACACCGGGCGGCCGGTACGCGGGTCGGGGCGGGAGCGGCGCAGTGCCTCGGGCAGCAGCCAGTGCAGCCATATGCCGTCGTCATCCGCCGTCATCTTGGCGTTGTCCTCGTACGGCGGCGGCTCAGCACCGATGCGCTTGGTCAGCATGTCGTCGAAGTCGGGGCGCCAGCGGAGTATGGGGTCCTTGCGCTTGGCAGTGAGCGTGACGCGGGCTTCCACGGACATCGGGACCAGCAGGGTCGAGGCCGCGGTCATCATGTGCCTCCCGGCGGGTGGAAGGTGAACTGATACGGGGCGTTGAAGAGCTGAACGGCGAGGTCGGCGGGCCCGAATGGCGGAAGGCTTCCGGCCGTCTTCTCAAGCTCGGCCTTCAGCTGTGCGGTGAGGCAGGTGATGTCGAAGACGCAGCGGCCAGGGCACCTCAGGTAGGTCGTGACGTTGACCAGCTTCTTGTCCGGCCACAGCGTGCCGCAGCCCTCGCCCCGGGGGTTTCGCAGAGTCAGTGTGTCGCCGCTGTCGAAGCCGAAGTGCAGCCCCTGAGGCGGCTCGCGCAGCACCACCTTGTCCGGGACGTCCGCGTACAGGCACAGCAGGACATCTTCGGCGAGCTGGTCGCGCCGTATCGCCGGTACGGGCTTGTAGACGTTCGGGACTTTCGTCTTGCTCTGGGCTTCGATCACCAGGTCGGGCCACCCGGAGACCAGCGCCGACCGCAGCAGCAGGCCGGCCTGCGGCACGACGGGCTCGTCGTCGGGGTCCAGAGCGGCTTCGTCCGCCAGGGCGTCGGTCATGGTGGCCGCCCCCACGGACCGTGCCCCGCTCTCCAGCGCGTCGATCCAGTCCTGGTCGACGTGGAAGAACCGCAGGCTTTCCGGCGGCAGCATGTCGGCGTCGGGCACCAGGTAGGGGAACGGTACGGGCCCCAGCAGGCGCAGACGCTCCAGCCAGGCGTTCATGGCCAGCAGGTCCTGGTCGTCCTCACTCTGCGCCTGGCGTACGGCGCGGATGAGATGGGCGCCGTGTCCGCTCACCAGCTCTGCGGGCCGTGTCGGCGGCGCGGCCTGAGACGGGGGGGCTGGCTCGTGGCCGGCCGGCGCCTCCGCGAGACGAGTGGCCAGGTTCTCCACCGAGCCGTCGGAACACAGCGACAGGAGCCGCTGGGGCCACGGCGCGGGAATCTCCGGGGCGCGGTCGCCGGTCCGCTCCCGGGCGGTGGCCACGGTGCGGGCCAGCAGGTTCTGACAGCTGTTACGCCACCGCACCAGAGCGGCGATGTAGTCGGCATCGGCCATGGCGGCCGCCCGGCCGAGTGTCCAGGCGCAGGCGTAGCTGAGGTCGAAGACCCCGTGGGCAGGGAGGTACGCGGACAGGTGGTCGCTGGTGAGGGACGGAGCCTTGCTCCTGATGGGCAGGGGCTGGGGGATGACCGGTGACAGCGGGCCCCGGTACCACGCGAAGGACTCTTCACCGGATGCCAGCCGGTGCGCCACCGGCACGTATCCGTGACAGAGGCGCCGGCGCACCTCCCGGGTGGCCGTGTCACTGTGTTCGTCGGGTGGTGGGACGGGCCGCCGCAGCAGCAGGTCGTCCCTGGTCTGCTGCTTGGTCTTCTTGTTCTCCTTCAGGACCAGGCCGCGGGCAAGTGAGGGGAAGTGCGCGGTGCTGGAGCGGCCCGCGTTGTGGAAGGTCCACGACCACAGCGAGATGAGACGTACCCGTTCGATGCCGTCTTCCACACTGCCGGTGAGACGGGTGCCGTGGCCTTCGAGGGAGACCAGGTGGGCGACGAAGGAACCGGTCTGCCGTGCCAGGCGGCTGGAGAGCACGACGCCGTAGTGGCCGGCCTGCAGCCGTTCCCCGTGTACTGGCTCGATGAGCAGTCTCGGTTCGGCGTCGCGTACATGGCTGAGGTACCGGAGTTCGTCGGCGCGTGGCACCACGTCGGTGAAGGCTTCGCGGGTCACGTCGATGGTCCGGCAGGCCACGGCCTTCTCCTGTGTGGAGAGGGTAAGCGTCGGTGCGGCAACGTTCTTCTCGGTGCTGGGGTCGTGCAGCGTCCCCGCGGTCCGTGCGGTGGTCTCTCCTTGGGCTTGCGGGTCGTCGGCGATCTCGTTGTCGCGCAGGATCAGCAACGCCATCCACGGCTTGTCGTCGTCCCCGGTGATGCCGATACGGCGCAGCCACGGCAGGCTCGGCAGGTTCAGCGTCACGTGGGGCAGGAGATCGGTGAAGTCGCCCGTGGCGCCGGGAGCGGGGGTGACGGCGTGTACGAGAGCAGGTTCCAGGGTGAACCGAGGTGCGACGACGGTGAACTCCTGCCGCAGTGCCTTGAAGTAGGCGCCTCCGTCGACTGGTTTCCCGTTGTCGCACAGGTTCTGTTCGACGGTGACACAGTATTCGCCGCCTTTGAGGCCTGGCTGCAGGTTGTCATGGAAGGTGAGGTCCAGCGGTTCCTCGGAGAGATGGGACGTCTTCACGGCACAACCTATGAGGAGCGGGGGGTCAGGGGTGGGTCGGTGAAGGAGGTGGCGGCGAGTTGCCCGTATGCGGTGAGGGGCGGGTTGTCCAAGGGGCGCTTGGCGTCGCCCTCGCCATGGACCATGACGCCTGCGCCCGCGTCGGCCAGCGCCTGCAGCAGGCCACCGCGGGCGGTGACGACGGACGTGTCCTTGATCTTGGTGACGTCTTGCACCGCGGTGCTCTTGATGTCCAGTACCGTCCCGGTGGGCGTGCGGTCGCCCAGCGGTGTGCGGGCCTTCTCGTCGCGCTTGCCGGGGACGAGGTCCACTTCCTTGTGGCTGAGGGCGTGCGGGGTGATGACGCCGGGGCTGGGCCCTCGCGAGGGTGTGGGGGCGGTCACCTCCAGACCGGTCAGCTGGTCTGTCAGCAAATTCAGTTCCCTGCCCGCCGTCTTCGGATCGCCCCACAGGGCTTCGGGAACCGCGCCGGTGACGGGTGCGCACCCCCATCCGGCGCCCGCGAGATCCACGACCTGCTGGTTGTGGTGAACGGTGAGCTTGTGCCGTGAGTCGAGGCCCGTGCGTTTCATGGGCCGGATCCGGGTCTTCTCCCGTGCCCGGCGCAGGGTCGTCTCGCCACTGGGGCCGGCAACCGCCAGTTCGGTGGCGGGCGCGGTGGCGTTGGTGGTGAAGCACAGGCCGTCCGGCGCGACCCGCCACTTCTTCTCCGGCGCCTCGGTGGAGGGGTCGGTGAGGAGTCCGGCCATGGGTGTCACGGCCACCGGCGGCGGCAGCTGCCGCTGGACCTCCGCCCATGGCGTGGGCTTGTGCGGATCGGCGGCAGGGGAGCCGAAGGGGACGGTGAAGGAGACCGGTCCCGCCTTGACGCGTGCGGTCCCACCGAACGGATCGCCCCACACATGGCAGTCGGCGCCCACCTCCGCGTTCACCGACAGGTGTAGCGGCCCTACGCCCACCTCGGCGCGCACGCCCACGCGCACCTTCACATCGAAGGTGTAGCGGGGCGGGTTGGTCCACTGAAGGTAGCCGTCGAAGGCGGCCTGGAACCACGCCTGCACGCCGCCGAGCTGGTACGTGACGCGAGCACCAGCGCCGAGCATCAGCGACCCGGGGGTGACGGCCAGGTACGCGGTGGCACTGATGGACACCGCGTGCGAGACGCTCCACCGGGCTCCGAGCCGGGGCACCCGCGGATAGTGGTCCGGGACCGGGTAGGTCGGGTGGTACCCCCCGAGGGTGATGGCGAAGTCACCACTGCGGTCCAGGCCCCGCCCCGGTTCCGGCGGGCTCCACACGTACACGGCCAGGCCACCGGTCAGGGCGAACGAGGGATGCAGGATGTAGGAGTTCTCGGTGAGCTGCGCGGTGAACGACAGCAGCCCCGTCACGCGCTGGTACAGCGCCCGCATCGCCACCTCTATCTGCGCGTACACCCCCGCGCCCGCGGCGGCGCGGGTTGGGAAGGACGCCTTGAGCAGGGCGAACACGCCGACGTTGAGGTCGTTGCCGAACTCCACCAGAGCCAGCGCCCGGCCGGAGAGGAACTCGAACGAGGTGAACTGCAGGCCCACAGCCACCCAGTTCTGCCCGACCGCCGGAGTCAGCCAGCGCTCGCCGCTGAGCTTCTTGGACATCTGCGCGGGCTTCAAAGCACGCATCTTCGGGTCGTGCAGGCTGGCGACCAACGGGAACTGATGCACCTGCGACGGCTCGGGCACTCGCACGGAGGAGTTGTAGCCACCGCCCAGCATCGCCCCGGTGACCCGGAACGGCGGAGGTCCGATGCCCCCACCGGCCGACTCCAGGGTGCCGAAGGCGCTCAGGGACCACAGGTTTTTGCCGCGCGCCATCTGTCCCAGCAGCATCCCGGTCGCGGTGGGCAGCTTGACCAGCAGCGCGCCGTCGTACTGGTCGGTGAAGCCGGAGTCCTTGGGCGGTGTGCCGCGGACCAGTGCACCGTGCACCTCCACCGCTCCGACGCCAACCGCGAGCCCCAGACCGCGAAGGGTGGGAGCTATGGTCCCACCACTGGTCAGTGGCACCACCAGCCCGAGCCCCTGGGCCTCCACCTCCACCCCGGCGATCCGCATGGAGGCGTCCACGCCGAGGCCGACACTCAGGGGCGATGCCATCAGCTCCACCGTGGCCGCGCGCACGTGCAGCGGGCCCACCGACCGGTCCACGGTCAGCCGCGCACCGCCTTCGGCACCCGAGTCGTCCGAGTTGGCGTCCGAGGCGATGGGCACGGCCGCGGGCAGGCCGGTGATCTCGCCCTGCCGGGGATACAGGTCCGCTACCGACCGCTGCCGGCGCTTCGATTTGTCCAGCACGAGGCGGTGGACCTCTGTGCCCACCAGTACAGTGATCTCGGAACCGACTCCCTTGGCCACGTCGGTGCGGGGTACCAGGTCCTGCCCCGGGCCCTTTCCGTACCAGGTGTGCCACGCCTTCAGATCCTTGGCCTCCACCTTGGCGTTCGCGTGACGGGCCGCCAGACCGCTGACGCCGACGTCCTGGCCGGCCGGCAACACGCCCTTGACCAGGTCGACGGCGGAGAGACGGGCGTCCAGCGCCAGCCGCATCTGTGCCAAGCGCCACTTGCCCGCGCCGGCCAGCACCGCGTCGGCGCCACGGGTGCCACCGACGTACACCAGCCAACCGCCTTTGCCATGCGTCAACGTGACCTTCTTCATTCGTGGCAGGGCGGACAGTGGCTGCACTTTCTCGGTGGGCACGCCGAGGGCTTTGAACAGGTCCACGACACCGACCCCGCTACCGGTGTCGGTGTAGGTGACGCTCAGGCGGATACCGGCACTGGTCATCGGCACGGTGAACTCCTGGGCAACGGCATCGGCTTTGCTCCGGATGCTTGCGGTCGGTGTGTGGCAGACGGCTTCGCCGGGGCCGACACGAGTGTTTACCGCATGTCGGGCAGATCCCGGGATCAGAGGCCCACGACGCCCTCGTCCGGGCCTGCGTCATGTCGCGCGGCCGCCGGAAGCCCATCCTGGGGGGTAATTCCGGAACCGAGCGCCGTCAGTGTGGACGGGCACCGCTCATGCTCTCGATCCCCGCCCTCTCCAGCGTAACCAAGCACCGCGTCACACGCAGCCTGGCTGGAGAAAGACCCACAGCACCTACCGGTGCCGTGTGGCAGGCTGCCGATCAGGGTTTCTTGGCGAACGCCGGATAGGCCGGTTTGATGTCCTCTGGTCGACCGAACGGGTGACGCGGTCCTCCCTGCCTCTGGTATTCGCTCTTACCCTCCCATTGATCCTTTTCCAGTTTGACGAAGTTCACGGACCCGGGACCGTATCTGCTAGGGGAGGACTTGGTGTCCACCGGGGCCCAATATCCGATGAGCCCCACGAAGCGCTTCTGGGATCGCTCGTACGGATCGTAGAGGACCTCGTCGTTGAAGCGCTCGTTGGTCTTGATATCAAGGCCGATGTCATGAACCAGCTCCGCACGTTCACCCGGCCCCAGTTTGAGCCGGGTGAACTTGACCTTGATGGCCTGCAGGATGCGGTGGGGAGGGATGTGGTAGACGGCGTCCCACTCCGTCGCCTCGCCGGCCAATTGGTAGGCTCGACCTCCGACCAAGTGTCTGCGACGCTCATCCCTGAGGTTCTCCTCGATGCTGATGTAATACTGATCCGGCTTGATCACGTACAGCCAAATCTCGACCCAGCCCGCCTTCTTCCTGTCCTCGAAAGGTTTTTGCACCTTCTTGAGCACAGAAAATTCCCGCTTGAGGAGCTTGGCGAGCTCCTTCAGCTCCTTTTCAGGAGTCAGGCTCATCTTCTGACGGGACTCCTTGTCTTCTATCTGAGCCCGGATGTCATCCCATCGGATGTCCAGTTGTCTTAGCTTGAGGTCGATGTCCCATGCCTTCTCAAGTTCTTTCTTCTTGACCTTCCAGCTGATGAACATGTTCATGGCCGTCGCGACGTCGGACGCGGTACTGATGAATCCACTGATGCGTTGATAACCGCTGAAGTCGGCCACATGCCGGCACAAGTCGAGGCCGGTTCCCCAGGCCCAGAACCCGTCTTTGAAGATCTCTTCCGGGGAGCGCAGGTCGAAGCGGAACACATGTGGCGGCAGGGGGCGTTGAAGGTACGGGAGGATGGGGTGCTTGGGAAGTCCATTTGACATGGGTGCGGTGTTCCTATTTCTTGGGCGGCTGGATTCCGAGGTGCCGTGCGAGGCGGGCAACAGGCAGCCCGCCTGAGCTCTCGTAGGAGAAATCCACGACCTTCCCGTCCTTGCCGGATGCGTACGTGCCGGTGAGCTGGACGGGGAAGGAATCCGGGAAACTGACGTCGTCGATCAACAGGACCGCGCCCAGTGCCGTGTCCCCCGAGGACCTCTTCGCCGTCATGCCGAGGTGGAGGTCCGGTCCCCCCAGGGACACCGTCGCGTCGCACATGGCGGTGAACTCACGGGACGTGAACGAGTACAGGACGCTCAGGGTGTCCACGTCCAGGTCGAAGCCCAGCCATTTGCCCACGGCGGCGATGTCCGCGTCGTTCACGGTGCCGTGGAACACCCACCCCGCAGCGCCGCTGGGGGTGGGGTGGGCCAGCCTCAGGACCGTCACGGTGAGGTAGGTCTCGCCGATGGCCACCGTGCCGGTGCCGGTCACGACCACGCCTTCGCTGTCGCGACCTGACGCTTCCACTGTCAGCTCGTGCAGCTGCACCGTATCCGCTACCTTCCATGGCCCCGAATGACGGCATCCGAGTGACCAGGTCTTGCCCTTCAGGTCGGCCGTGCCGTACACATACACGCCCTTGCCCTCCAGGGACAGCCCGGTCTCCTCCCACTGATCCGTCGCCTTGGCCGGCAGGACTTCCTTCATGGCGGCATTGTCAAGGTAGGCAGCGAAGGACAGCCCCAGCTCGGGCACGGTCGCCGCGACGGTGACCGTGTTCCCGCCAAGGGAGACGGCGGCGGTCAAGGACGCCGATACCTCGGGCCTGGCCGTCGGGGCGGCGGGGAATGCGACACTGAAGCCGAGCCGTACGGCTTTCAAGTCGAGAAGCGGCACGGCGCTGTTCACAGACCAGTCCGGGCTCTGGACCTGGATGGTTACGGCGCGCAGGCGCCGGCGGCGCGCATCGACGACGAACTGCAGGGCCGCCAGACGCAATCCGCCGGCAAGGGGCACCGCCTGGGGGACGGTGAACGTGCACGCGTTCAGCCTCGGCAAGCCCGCCAGCTCCTTCAGCTCCTTCAGCTTCGCCGGCTGCTGGCCATGGCGGGAGGTCAGTACGGTGCCGTGGGGCTGGTGGGAGAGATCGAGGACGAATCGGGTGCCGCCGGGAACGCTGAGCGGCAGTTCGACACGCGAGGAGGACGAGCCGCTGACCTGTGCGGTGACCACCGCGGTGGGCGATGGCCCGAGCGCCTTGTGTTCGTACAGGGCCTCGCGGACCGGGCGCAGGTCGTCACGGCGTTCGGGATCGCTGTAGGTCCAGTCGGGGAGGGGCAGACGGAGCGTCGTCGACGTGACCGGGTCCCCGGTGAAGTGCAGTTCCGTCTGCACCGTGCCCTGCTGCGGCAGCTTCATGGTCCCCTTGACCACGAGGGTGTCCGTGCCGCTGGTGGTGACGCCGGTCGCCACCACGTTCTCGTCACCGCTGAGATGGTCCCACACTCCGGCGAAGGACGCCCCGAGCTTGTGCGCCGGCAGGCGCAGGACACTGTCGGTGATGTGGTTCCGGATCTCCTGGTGCGTGGGGCCGCTCATCGCGATCCTCCTGTTCAGGACGGCGGCTCGGGAAACGTCAGCGTGGTGCCGGCCAGCCGAGCGCGCACGGTGGTCCGCGGCAGCGATCCCGGTGCGACCGGGACCGCGGCGACACGCCGGGCGCCGCCCACGCCGCCGAGTGGACGGCCGGCGTGGGTCAGCGGCAGTGGGATGGGGTTGCCGGCCGGTGCCGACCATGGCCACTGGCCCGCCGCGTGCCGGTCGGGCCGGCCCGTGATGACCGTGATGTCGGCGGGGGAGCCGAAGATCCGCGCGTTGGCCGTGGTCGTGCACAGGGCGGCGACTGTCCGCGCCGCCGCCGCGCTGGCGTCGGACGTCAGCACCAGACGCAGTCGGCCGAGGGCCACCATGAGCACGGCGCTGCCGCCGGTACTGTCCGCCCCGAGGTTGGCGCCCAGGACGTACAGGGCGGCCGGCCCCAGGACGGCGAAAGGCTGGTCCGGCTGGCTGAGCCCGGCGGGAAAGGCACATGCGCCGGAAGCAGTCAGCCAGGTCGAGATGACGCCGCCTCCGTGCACCGGGGCCTTGCTGCCCGTCAGTGGCCCGGCGTAGTGGACAGACTGGATCTTCATGCCCTTGGTGACGGCGGGCAGCAGGTTGAAACGGCGTGCGGCGCCGCTGGTGATGATCACTTGGTCCAGCACACGGCTGCCCCCGGAGACGGGCAGTCGGTCAAGGAGAGCACGCAGCCGCTTCTGCTGGGTCTTCGCCGTCGCGGGCCCGCCGGAGCAGCCGCCGTCGATGAGCACCGACCGGGTACGACCGCCGGCTGTATCGGGTATGAGCAGCAGGTGATAGTCAGTGTCGTGGTCACCGGGCAGATACAGCTCCAGTCGCAGGGGCTTCGGCTCGGCCCTGCCGCCACGCGGAGCTTCCTCGCCGCCGTCCGCACGCGCCGTGCGCGCGACCCCCGGGTCGCCGACCACCACATCCAGTTCCGTTGGAAGCGGCCCCGCGTCGCGTTCCAGATACAGGGCCAGCTCAGCCTTCAGCAGCGCACTCGGCTGCGATCCGCTCTTGTCTCCTGTGAAGAATGCCTTAACCAGCGCCCAGATGTTGCTCTGGTACCTCAGCGCCCCCTTGGCCTGGTCAGCCTCACGGCTCTCGCAGCAGAAAACGTTGTACTGGACCTGCTCCGCCAGCTCCTTTCGCTTCCCGCCCTTGGGCTCCTTGAGGTCGTCGGCGCTCAGGCCCCTCTCGACGGCTGTGATCGTGTCCGTCACCATCCGTGCCAGGAACTCCGTGTACGCCTCGTCGACCTGGTCTCCTCCGACGGTCAGATCGCCACCCCGCTGCAGTCCGCTGCCCCGGCGGGAGTGCGCGTGCATGAATTCGTGGGCCAGCAGGTGCCGACGGGCCTTCGCATGGTTGTTCGCACGCAGCGTCAGCTGGTATTCCACCTTCGTCGGCGGATCGTCGCCACGGATGTCTTCGATGAGGGCGACGGTCCGGGCACGGCTCCCAGCCGGGTTGGGAGTGCCCGGCGGCGGATTGAACTGCACGCCGCCGGCCTCCAGTTTGCTGCGCAGGTCCTTCGCCTTCTTCTCGTCGTCCAGCGCGCCGATTTCCTCCGGCTTGACGAGGTCCTCCAGCCGGATGCCGGCGGGCTGGGCAGGCCGGATTTCGAGCAGGCGGCCCAGCCCCGTCTCGCCCAGGTAACGGATTCGCCGGGCCATGTCGGGTATCACCGCAGGAGCGGTGATACCCAGAGAGTTTGAGCATGCCGCGAACACCACCCGGAAACCCTCTGTCAGCATGGCGACTTCGTCGGGGGTCGACGGCTTCCGGTAACCGGCGACGGCCTGAGCCACCACCGACCAGTACCACTCCGGCCGTCCCTCCGCTACCCACACCTCTTCCTGCCCGTCCACAGGGACGTACCAGTAGGGCTTGGTATCCCACGACACAGTGGAGCCAAATTTCGGAACGTCCTTCCCCTGAGGATCCTTGGAGGTTTTATAATTCTGCTTCCCCTCGGAGAACGTCGACGCTTCTTGGACGTACCGCTTGAACTTGGGGTCCGGGAACGTGCCCCGATCCAGTACGTCCCCCTTCTTCCGGCCTATTCCCGGCCTGGAGGAGCGGGCGTCATCATCGGCGAATGCGCCATTTCCCATCGTCTCTCTCCGGCGTCTGTCGTCGGGTCAGTAGCGCCACGGGCAGCGAGCTGGTCACATCGGATACGGAAATATGTGGTCCCACTCGGCTCGGGGAGACGGCAGTCGGGGCATCAGCTCGAACAACCGGCAAGCCGGCGTGTGCTGCCCACGAGAACGGCACAGCCCTCTTCAGCCTAGAGCCGAGTCGGCTTGAACGCATCTCCCCCCAGCCTCGCCCCGGCCACCTCGCACGCGGTGCAGCACCGGGGGCCGGCCCAGCGGAAGCGGAATCTGTAGATACAGCCGTTGTGGTGGCGGCGAGCGCGGGCACGGCCAGGAGCGCGTTGGCTACAGTGCGAAAGTGAACTCGTTCCGTTTGCCGCGGCGAGACGATCGGAGTCGGCGAAGTCGGTGCGTGCACTGTATCCAGCAAAACCAGCTCCGGAAGCCGAGCGGCCATCAAGGGATCGCCGGACACTTCCCGCACCGTGGCAGGTTGTAGTTGGACCTGAACATTCTCTGAAGGTGACGAAGCCGGAGGCGGCCCTCATACTGGCAGATGAAGGTCATAGTCGGGTGTGGCCGCCGGCCCTGGCGCGACCCCGCTTCTGAGGAGCAGGACCCTGCAAAGGACTCCCGACGTCGACTCAGATATCCGAAGAGAGGCACACGGTGACGGGACACTACGTGCGCATCATGAACGAAAGCGACCAACACGTCTCATATGTCACACCCGACATCAAAGGCAGTGCCATTGCGGCACCCAAGAGGAAGACGAGACTCGCGACCAAAGTTCCGGATAAGCCGGAAGAGAAGTCCGGTATTCAAACGAAAAAGGGCCTGCTGTGGACCTGGGCCAGCGATGGACAGATCCAGGGCCAGTGGGAGTTCGACAGCTCCCCCCATGCTCTGCACCGCGTCGACAAGGACGGTCAGCACTTCGCTCTCAACGTGACCGCAGACGGCGCCGTTTCAGTATCCGAGGCCACACAGTAAGCGGCTGGAGTCCTTTGCTCTCCTGCCGCCGGGGCGGCCCGAGTGAGCCCTTCGGCCCCCTCCGGCGGACGGCTGGGCGCCGAGTCCCCCACTGCGGCCGCTGAGTCGATCTCCGTCCCCTGGGCGAGTGGGTATTCAGGACTGACAGTGAGGATGTGTGGTGGCTTCTCCGGTGGGTCTGACTCATGGACTGACCGACGCCGACTGGCTGTCCTCAAGGGGATTCGTCGGCCCGCTCGGGGAAGCCACCGCACGCGACCGGACGGGCGTCCGTGACCTCATAGGAGCTTGGTCCAGAAGCCCCATCACTGTCTTGTCCGCCCGCCCGGCCGGCGCGTGCCGCCCCACCGGAATCAGCGAGAGGACGGCAGTGACCAGCATGACGGACCAGACCATGGAAGTCACAGGCGGCGTCGACACCCACGGTGAGACCCACCACGCGGCGGTGGTCGACCGGATCGGCCGCCACCTGGCCGACCGCGAGTTCCCCGCCACCGGCACCGGATACCGCCAACTGCTCTCCTGGCTGCGCTCATTCGGCATGGTGACGGCCGTCGGGGTGGAAGGCACCGGCGCCTACGGCGCCGAGCTGGCCCGGACGCTGCGGCGGGCCGGACTGAAGGTCATTGAGGTCGACCGGCCCCACCGCAGGACACGCCGGATGAAGGCAAGTCCGATCCGATCGACGCCTATGCCGCCGCCGAGGCGGTCGCTTCCGGCCGGGCCACCGGCACGCCGAAGAGCCGGGACGGCATCGTCGAGGCGGTCCGCACCCTGCGGGTGGTACGCCGCTCAGCGGTGAAATCCCGCACCCAGGCCATCAACCAAGCCCGGCAGCTCCTGGTCACCGCACCGGAAGCCCTGCGGCCCAGCTGCGCGGGCTGACGACCGCCGCCCTGGTGAAGGCATGCGCCCGCCTCCGGCCGGGCACCGACCTCGCCGACCCCGCCCAGGCGGCCAAGGCCGCCCTGCGCCGCATGGGCCGACGGATCCTGGCCCTGACCGAGGAGATCGACGAGCTGGAGGCCGAACTGAAGCCGCTCACCACCCGGGCGGCCCCCGAGCTGCCGGCACTCAAAGGCATCGGAGCGGACGTGGCCGGGCAGCTCCTGGCCACCGCAGGCGACAATCCCGACCGCCTGAACTCCGAGGCCGCCTTCGCCCACCTCTGCGGCGCCGCCCCGATACCGGCATCCTCCGGACGCAGAGACCGTCACAGGCTCAACCGCGGCGGCGACCGCGCCGCCAACCACGCCCTGCACACCATCGTGCTCAGTCGCACGCGCTGTCGATCCCGACCCGGAGAGTGACCGGACCCTGCTCGTCGCCCTGGAGCAGGTCACCGGGCGGCATGCGGTGGTCCGGGTGTGGCGGACCCGGCCCCGCCGGGGACAGGGCGTGGCGGACCCCGCCGGGCCCGGCGTCCTCGTCCACCTCACCGCGACCGTGCCGGTCAGCTGACCCTGGTTAGGCTGTCGGTGCCGCTGGTTGTGGGCCGGGCGCACGTTCTCCGGAGGAGCGACCTGTGGCGTCATCGGTCTGTGTCTGCGACGACTACTTCACCTAGGCCCGGAGATTGAGCGTCCGCATCGCTGCGGTCTGCCACTCCACCACCTCCGCGATCGGCGGCGAGCGCCTGATGGAAGCCGGGTGACGCCATCTCGCGCCCGGCCGGTACGCGTCCAGGCCACCGCAGCATCCGCAGCGCTGGACCGTCAGGGACGCGACCGCCGGCACCAGCCGGCCAAGGGCGGACGGCCTCCCTCGCCTGCCGGGCCGAGAGTTGGCTGCCGTTGTGCGGTGCCCGGCGGGGTCAGCGGAGGGGTTATGCGGTCTCCAGGGCGGCCAGTTCGGCGGCGGCCTCGGTCTGGCGCGGGTGGTGGTGGGCGGTGAGCGTGCGCAGCGCACCGGCCACGGCCTCCTGCGCCTCCTCGATACGGCCGAGATGGTGTAGTACGTAGCCCAGTTCGAGCCGGGTGGGGCCGCTCCATGCCGGGATGTGCGAGGAGTCGAACGTCTCCAGGGCGTGTCGCATTGGTGCCTCGGCTTCCCGCCACCGGCCCAGGGCCGCGTAGTCGTTGCCGAGGTGGCGATCTGTCAGGGCGCGGTAGATGGCCAGGAGTTCGGTGGACTGGCCGGGGATGCCCTTCCGGCAGATCTCCAGGGCGCGCGTGTGGTGGACGAGAGCCTCCTCCGCGTCGCCGCGCCCGCGCAGGGTGTCGCCGAGCGTGTTGAGGGCCGTCACCTCGGCCAGGCGGCCCTTGGAGGAGGTGCTCTCCCGGAGGCAGTCGACCGACTCGCGCAGCCAGGCGACGGCCTCGTCGGTCCGGCCGAGTCTGCGCAGCGCCCCGGCGCCGTACCCCAGGGCCCAGCCCGTCTGGAGCCGGTCGCCGCACGCGCGGGCGACGGCCAGCGCGGAGCGGGCGCTGTCGAGCGCGGCCCGGTGGTCGTGGGCGCAGATGTTGTACGCCCAGGCGAGGTAGTTGAGGTGGGTGGCCTCTTCCCGGACGCTGCCCAGACGGCGGGCGGCTTCGACGGCGTACCGGAAGACGTCGACCCACTGCTCCCAGTGCTGGGTCAGGTCGGAGAACCAGTGCATCGCCTCCGCCGCGTCTAGGACCTCCCGGTGGCGGCCCGCCGCGGCGGCGTGGTGCAGGGCCGCGAGCCACTGGGCCCGTTCGGCCTCCAGCCAGGCACGGGCGTGGGCACGGCCGCGCGGGGCGGTGGCGGGGTCGGGGTCGCCTGCCGGGGTGCCGTGCTGTTCGGCGTCGAAGTGGAGCGCGGCGGCGGTTGCCCGGGCCAGCATCCACCGGGCGGTACGGTCCACGGCAGCTTCCCGATCATCGAGGTCGTCCTCGGCGGCGAGCCGCTCCGCCGCGAAGAGCGCCAGCAGGTCGTGGAAGCGGAAGCGCTCGGCCACAGGGTCGGACTGGAGGAGACCCCGGTCGCACAGCTCGTCCAGTCGGCGCGAGGCTTCGCCCGCGGGTACACCGGCCAGGAGGGCGGCGGTCTCGGGGCTGACGCCCCGGCCGGGGTCGGCGGCGAGGGCGCAGCGGCGCAGGACGAGCCGGGCGGTGGGATCGAGCTGCCGGTAGGACAGCGCGAACGCCGCCCGGACGCGCAGGTCCCCGGCCTGGAGGGTGTCGAGCCGGCGTTCCTCCCGGCGGAGCTGGGCGGCGAGTTTGGCGAGGCTCTCGTGCGGCCGGGCGGCGAGGCGCTGGCCCGCGATGCGCAGGGCCAGCGGCAGCCGCCCGCACAGGTCGGCGAGGTCGCGGGCCGCCAGGGGCTCGCGGGCGGCCCGCTCGGCTCCCACGACGCGGGACAGCAGCTTGACGGCCTCCTCGCGGCGCAGCAGCGGCAGCGCCACCCGGTGGACGCCCTCCAGCCCGGCGAGGGCACTGCGGCTGGTGAGCAGGGTGAGGCTCGGGCCGGAGGCGGGCAGGAGAAGGCGCACCTGCTCCTCGTCGGCCGCGTTGTCGAGGACCAGCAGGAGGCGGCGGCTCGCGGTGAGGGAGCGGAAGAGGCCCGAGCGGTCCTCCGCGCCCGGCGGGAGAGCACCTCCGGTCACGCCGAGGGCGCTCAGGAGCTGGGCCAGGGCGTCCGCGGGGCGGATCGGCTCGGGGTCCATGCCGCGCAGGTCCAGATAGAACTGCCCGTCGGGGAACCGGGGCGCGAGCTGGTGCGCGCAGTGCACGGCGAAGGCGGTCTTGCCGAGGCCCGGTGCGCCCGAGACGACGGCGACGGCGGCGACGGTGTGCTCCGGTGCCTGGCCGTACTCCAGCGGCGCGGCCAGGCGGCGCAGCGTGGCGAGGGCCGGGGCCCTGGCGGTGAAGTCGCGGGTGTCCCTGGGCAAGGGGAGGCATCCCGGCACGACGGGCCCCGGCCCCGGGTTCTCGGCGGATGCCGCGCGGATCCGGCGGGGGCGGCCCAGGGCGGCGCTCGCCTCCAGCTCCGCGGCCTGTTCCGGCGGGAGCCGCAGCGCCGTGGCGAGGGCCTGCACGGTACGGCGCTGCGGTCCCCGGGTGCGTCCGCGCTCCATGTTGGCCACGGCCCGCACGCTCACCCCCGCGGCATGGGCCAGCTCCTCCTGACTGAACCCGGCCCCTGTCCGCAGCCGCCGCAGCAGCTCCCCGAAGCCGTCGGGCTCCTCGCGCGTCATGGTCCGTCTCCCCCTTGCCCGTGCCTGGTCGGGGCACGTCGTTCCGGCAGAAGTATCACCGGCCGCGCTCCTGCCGGGTAAATCCGCCTGGTGATGGCTGCGGCCCGGTGGTGAATTCACCTGCGCGCCCAGGCGGCTGTATGTTCGGCCGCCGTGTCGCTCGTTCGGGTGGACCAGACGCCCGAACCGGCCGCCGCGCCGGTTCGTGGCACGGGTATGAGCAGCGATCAGCCCGGCACGAGCCGAGCCTCGTCGTCCTGGAACATCGCGGCCGCCGACGAGGTGACCGCCCGCACGGTGATGGACGCCCTGGACCGGTTGTGGGCGACGTCCGGCACCGGCCCGGTGCGGCGTGTGCCGGGTGAGCCGGGCGTGCGTGGTGTCAGGCGGCCTGCACCCAGTCGGCCCGGGCCCGGGTTGCTTCGGCCCACAGTCGCAGCAGGCGGGTGTACTCGGCAGCGCGCCGGGCGCTGGCCGGCGGCCCCATCATCAGTGGGCGTATCGCCGAGTCCACAACGTCAGCGCACGACAGGGGAGATGACAGTGCAGCGGTCGGTCCGATGGGCATGGGTACCACCTTACGATTAGCCGCCGACATGGGCACTGGCCTGGGCCGGGCCGGGGAGGGTGAGAGGCCGGGCCGCCGCGGAGCAGTGGACTCTGCGGGACTCATCCCCTCCAGTACGGGCCCGTCGCCGGGTCCCGGCACCACACGACCTGCCGCCATCGCGCCGGACCGTCATGCCGAAGTCGTAGACGTGGGAACGCCCCTGCTTCTCCCACCAGCGCCACGCCTGTCCGACCTCGTCGGCCAGGCGGCGGGGCCCGGCCTGGCGGGCAACGGCGGGGCCGGCAGCAGGCTGATGGATGACGGCCCGGGACGACACCCCGTCGTGCAGGCGTACTGTGATGCCGTCCCCGGCCTGGGTGGTGGTGATGTGCACATCCGGCAGCACCACCCGGACAGCGAAGAGCAGGCTTCCGTCCTGGAGGGCGGCCAGGTCATGGTCGAAGCCGCCCTCGGTGCCGGCCAGTTCCTGCTCCGTCGGCAGGTTCTCCGACAGGTGCGCTGCGCGCTCGCCCATGAAGGTGGCCAGCCCCTGTACCCAGCCGGTGGCGCTGCGGTGGTCGTCGGCCACGGTGAGCGCGACGTGGCCCAGCCGTCCCCAGGGCAGCACGATCCGGACGCCGGGGCGGGTCTGCGCCACTCACGCCCAGGGGACTTCCTCCACCGTGTAGGTGGCCAGCACCCGGCCGTAGGGCGCGCCGGCCAGCCGGCGTTGCCGTCGCCGACGTGGACCTCGACGTCGGCGCCGGCCGCGTTCAGGCGGGCGCGGGCTTCGGTGGCCAGGTCGGGGTCGGTCTCGACGGACCGACCCTGGCGTACGACACCGCCTAAGCCCTGATCACCCTGCACAGTGCGCCGGACAAAACCGCCCTCGTGCGCGCCTGGGCCCACGAGAACCCCGGCGCTGTCCCCGGCGTCCACTACGACCACTGGCTCACACTGAGCCAAGCCGAACGCCAACGCCGCCTCATGTGGCTGCACAGGCACGGCCACTCCCCCATCCAGCTCCTGTAACTCGACGCCGGCCTCATCCACAGCACAGGGCTCCATGTCCTGCCCTGGGGCCGCTCGCCGAGCAGTGTCGACCAGGAGCATGCGACGCCACCCCCCTGGCCACAAGCCCGCGAACAGCCCTGAGCGACCTCAGCTGATTCACGCCCGTGATGCGCCTGCCGGGTCCGACCCAGACGGCCAACGACGACCAAGATCCGGACCATTCACGGTCCAGCCTCGACATCGCTCATCACTCGACACTCGTTTCCCCTGGTCAGTGGGCGTGCGACCCACGTACCACCAGCAGACCAAGAAGCTGCTGGCCGTGGGCACCCTCCCGCTGCCGGAGGGGGCGGAGCGCCTGCACAAGCTGCCGATGAACCGCGCAGTCTCTGGCACGCGCCCACTGACCGCCGGGTGCCCCAAGGTCGTGACGCACAAGTATCCCCGCTCCAGTCCCCGAGCTGGCTTCCCGGGCGTGGGTTGTGGATGTCCTGTCCGTCCCGGGCCGAACTGGCCGAGTCCGTTGGAAGGGTGGCGCCTGTGGCGATGTCCTCGTCGCACCAGCCCGTGATGTGGAGCAGGAGGCCGTCGAGCGGACCCTCGTCACTGGCTCGGCGTACGTATGCCCAGACTCGACTTCGTGCGGTACGTCGCGATCGGCGCCGGAGAAGCCGCTCGCCTATGGCGTCAGGGTGGCACCCGGGTCAGACAACGGGCAGCCCGCCGCGACATCTTGGCCGTGCAAAAGCGAGGCAATATAGCGCGGGATCGCCGGTTAGCCAAACCGGTGATCCCGCGCATCATTGATAGTCCACCGCCACTAGCTGCCCGCACATCGAAAGGCATCGCCAATCCCAGCACGAAAGGTCACGGCCCGGGTGACCGATAATCTTCCACGCCCCCGCGTAGCTCGTGCGGAACAGGTCCTGGGCGTGCTTTACGTCCTTCGAGGTGCGCAGCTGCAGCTTCAAGTCGCCGGTTCTGTGATGACCGCTCCCTCTCACGTCCCGGGTAAACCCAGGCACGAGGTCGACCTTCGTCGACCGCTTCTGCAAGATCTGCCGGCACCGCGCTCTGCCCGGTGCCGACTGCAGGCACGGCCGCCTGTCGGCGAACCTGCCATGGGGCCGGCTCCCCGGCAGCTGACGGAGGCGACCGTCTCAAGCCGAGCAGGATCGCTGCCGAAGCTTCCAGAGAGGAGTGTCCACAAGCGCCGTGATCACTTCCCGTTCCACGGCCATGGCTCCGGATTCACCAGGCGCTCCCCCTGTACCGAAGCGCTCCGGAGGACAGATAACAGCTGATCTCCGGTTAGCGAAAGCGGGATCGAGTGGTTCCTTTGAGCGCCGGAGCCGCCGGCGTGCGAGCGGGGGCCGTCATGCGTTATGAGCGCTTTCGCCTCCTGCGGCAGAGCAACGCCGCGTTCTCGGTCAGAGAACTTAGCCAACTGGAGTGGACTTCCAGTCCCTTTGCCTCAATGCTGTGTGGTCCGCCGTGATCAATCAGGTAAGGCATCGCCGCGACCCTGGCCCTTTCGATAGCCCCCAAGCCCAGTACAACCCGCAACAGGATCCCGATGCCCAACCGAGTGCAACCGCATATATCCGCTGCCGAAGCGGATGCCACCACGGCTCTCCCCGTTCCCGCTAATGCCACCTACACCACCAGGGAGTTGGCTCGCCTTTTGAAGGTCGATCCGTCCACCATTCGCCGCTGGCGTACTGCCCAGCCACCGCAGGGACCGCCTTTCATATCGCTTTCGGCGCGCCACACCATCTACCGAGCGGCTGACGTCCATCAGTGGCTGGAGCAGCGCCGGGTCGACCCCGGTGAGGCCGCCTGATGGCACACATAGAGCGGCTCCCCATCGCCGTCCCGCTGTCCACCGATATCGAGCACCGTCCGGACCGACCCCTGTCCTACCGGGCCAGGGTCCGCTGGGTTGATCCGCTCACCAAGGAGCGCCGGTCGGTCTCTGAGGCCCGTCCCACGGAGGACGAGGCGCAGGATTGGATCGACGCCCTGACCGCCGCCGCTGTGCGCGGTATCGATCCGGCGACGTCCACGCAGCCGCTGGCCGTCTACGGCGATGCCAATATGAAGCTGGCGATGCGCGGCCTGGAGGCCAAGACGCACGACCCGTATCGGGCGGGGTGGAAGCTGCGCGTGGTGCCCAGCCTGGGACACATCACTGTGCCGATGGTCAGCAATGGTGCGGTGGACCGCAGTGTGTACGGGTGGATCGCCGACGGGGTGGGTCTGTCGTCGGTGAAGAACAGCCTGGCGGTGCTGGTGCGGGTGATGGAGCAGGCCGTCCGAGACGGCATCATCGACCGCAACCCCGCTCGGGTGACCGGCTGGCAGGCGGAGTACCACAAGGCGGAGGACGAACTCGATGATCCCCGCTCGCTAGCTCTGCCGGACTGGGGCACCCTCACGACCTTGGCCGACGCACTGGTGGCACGCTCGTACCAGGAGTTCGCCGGGTGGGGCAGCGTGGTGCTCTTCGCCGCCGCCACAGCCGCCCGGATCGGCGAGGTCTCCGGTGTCCGGGTGAGGGACATCGATCCGGTCAACTGGATCTGGACAGTCCGCCGCCAGACCACCCCGGCGCCCGGCGGGCTGGTCGACAAGGGCACCAAGGGGAAGATGGCCCGCCGCATCCCCTTGATCGAGGAGGTGCGGCCCATCGTCGCCCAACGCCTCCTGGCAGCCGGACCCGACCCCAACGCGCGGCTGTTCACCGGGCCGCGCGGCGGGCGGATCTCCACCGCGGTACTGCGGGACGCCACCCACTGGGACGAGGTCGTCACCCAACTCGGCTATGAACACCTACGCCGGCACGACCTCCGCCACACCGGCCTGACCTGGATGGCCGACGCCGGAGTCCCCCTCCACGTCCTGCGAGTCATCGCCGGACACGGCTCCTTGATGACCACCCAGCGGTACCTGCACCCCGACCTTCGGGCTCTGGCGGAGGCTGGGCGGTCACTCAGCGCCCATCTGTCCGGCGCCCCGGCCCCATCGGAGGCTCTGGCGGCGACGCTCCGGGCCCTGTAGAAACCGGACAACGCCCCGCGGATCAGAAACGATCTTGGTCCCCAAGAAACAGCCTCTGATCAGGGCATTTTTCGATCCGTGGTCCCCAAGCGGTCCCCGATTGCCTGACGCAGCATCAAACTGATGTCACGTCAGAGAATCGCAAAAAGCCCTCTGGCCTGGGATTTCTCCCGGCCAGAGGGCCTTTTCGCACCGTCGGGACGACAGGATTTGAACCTGCGACCCCTTGACCCCCAGTCAAGTGCGCTACCAAGCTGCGCCACGTCCCGGTGCCCAGCGAACCTGCGACACCCTCATCATACCTGCAGGTCAGTGCCGAATTCTCCGCACCCCCGGCTCCCCCTGTCCCGACCTCGGGCATGCTTCTGGCGTACCCCCGAGATACCTCTTGATCCTGCTGCTTTCTCTCTGTTCTCTCCCAGAACGACCAGGGGCTTCTCGGGCCAGGCAGCAGAGCTACGACGACGTTGTCTCCTCAGAGGGGTCGCGCAGTGCCGGAACCAGCATGGGACTGCCCAAGGGGAGATCTCCAGCACGATCCGGGGCCGTCAGGGCTTCCGGCCGACGCCGGCCCACATCGAAGACTCGACCCTCGGCGGGACGGGCCCGGGGTGGTCCGGCACCACTCTGCTGGCGGCCCCGGCCTCGGGTCTACCAGCCCGGACCAGCCCGGCAGGCCGGCCGTCGGCTGCCCGGGCTCTGGTGGCGGCACGTGTCACTGAAACCGGCGGGCCACCGTATGGAAGGACTGCTTGGGCTCCCACTGGCCGGTTTCCGCGTAGCCGCGCCGCGTCCCGGTGGGGAATGTCTTGGCCAGCGCGAAGCTGGCGATGTCCAGGTCGTTGCGGCGCTGTGGCGAGTAGGGCGAGTCGGGCGCGATGAAGTTGTAGATGAACGCGCCGTGCACCCGCTCGGCCGCGTAGAGGTCCAGCAGTTCCCCGAGCTCGTCGGCCTGTTCCTGTTCGTTACGGACATAGCCGTCCTTGACCACCGGCGGCTCATGCTGCCAGTCCACCACGTTGAAGCCTGCACCTCCCTGTTCCCTGGCCCCCGTGAAGGTGCAGCAGCCGAACTCGGTGATGACCACGGGCTTGCCGTGCCGGTGCAGGGCGCGCAGCTCCTTGGTGTAGGTGGCCCTGTTCTCCGCGTTCCGGTACAGATTGACCCCCACGACGTCGAATCCACGCCAGTCGACCTCCTCCCATTCCCCGGAGCTGTAGGTGATCCGCCCCTTGAACAGCGGCCGTATGGTCTTCAGCGTCCGGTCCAGGAAGGCGTTCAACCGTTCCTGGAACCCGGCCGACTCGGGGCGCCCCAGCGCCTGACCGCGCTCGTTGTAGTCCTTGCCTGGCACCAACCCGGACATGAAGATGGTCAGCTCGGTGCCGACCGCTATGCCCACATCGGGGTGTCGCGCGCGCAGTCGCTCGGCGGCGCGCGCCACCGAGCCGAGGAAGGCGAGGGTCTGCTCGGCGTCCTTGTCGAACTGTCGCGGTTCGAACCAGACGAACAGGCCGTGCGCGGCCGCGATCGACGCGGCCTCCGTCAACCGGTCCAGGTCGTGACCGAGCAGCAGGATCGCGTTGCAGTGCAGCTGCTCCTTGATGGCCGCGATCTCCCGGCGGACATACTCCGTCCGCCAGGTTTCGCGGTCGGTGTCGAAGTTGACGCCCTGGTACGTGAGCGATTCGGCGGTCCGCGGCGACGCTGCCGCGTCGGTGGCCGTGGTACGGGCACGTGCGTTGTCGGCGGCGCAGGCGGTGGAAAGGGCGGCGGTGGCCGCGAGCAGGGTTCGGCGGGCGATCGGTGCTGATGTCATACGGACAGCCTGTCCGGAGTGCGGTCGGCGGCGCGTCGGCCGAAAGGCGCGGATCCCTCGACCAAAGTCTCTGCCGCACCCGATCTTTGACGCCGATCCTCGACCGAAGTCGCTGCGCATCCGACCTTCGGTGCGGATCCTGGCACCGGATGGCGGCATCTCGGTGCGCGTCCCACGGCGGCGGATCACACCACGGTAGTGCCTGAAGAGCGGTAAGTAATCGACCGCGAAGAGGTCGAGGTCGTGCTTGACCTGCTTGCGGCCTTCCCCGTCCAGCGGCCTTGGTCAACCGATGCCCGAGGCTGTTCACCTCGGCCCCCAAAGGGCATGCAAGCGCCTTGACTTCGTCATTGACCTCCCCTTTACTCGCGACGATTCCCGAGAAGGAGGGAAGACACATGCGCACGAAGAGAGCGAGACACGCGAACACAGCCGCACTTGTGTTGACTGCCGGCCTGCTCGTGGGGGCGTCACTGACGGGGCCGGCCTCCGCCGAGGAGCGGTCGTCGGTCATCTTGGGCGGTGTCGCCTACAGCTTCACCACGGGTAAGCCCATTCCCCATGCCCGCATCGCCGTCGAGGAGACAGGCGCCGCAGTCGAGTCGGACGACAACGGCCGGTGGTCACTCGACGTCCCGGTCGGCTCGGACGCCACCGTGCACATCACCAAGCTCGGCTGGTACCCGATGTACACGCAGACCTTCCGGAACGTGCAGCAGGACATCCCCGATGTCTTTCTCCAGACGCCGGATCTGGCGACCACCGCCGGGCTGTGGGCGCTCGTCGCCGTCCAGACGGGGAAGGACCCGTTCTCGGGCGGCTGTGTGATCGTCTCCACGGTCGTGGACAAGCGCGCGGTCGGCATGTCCTTCGAGGAGCTGATGGGCTTCGCCCCGCACGGCGTACCCGGCGCCACCGCCTCGGCCTCCCCCGCACTGCGGGGCCCGCTCTACTTCAACGACTCCGTGCTGCCCGACATCTCCTTGTCGCAGACCTCCACGGACGGCGGCGTGATGTGGACCAACGTGCCGACCGGCACGTACACCTTCCACGCCGCGCACCCCACCGAGAAGTTCGCACCCTTCACCGCGACGTGCAAGGACCACCGCTTCATCAACGCCAGCCCCGCCCACGGCCTGCACGGCATCCCGTGACCCGCGGGACCGTCGCCCCGGTCAGGGCAGGCGAAGGGCCCGACCGCTCAGTGGCCGGGTCCTTCGCCGTTTCCGGTCTGTGGCCCGCGCCGGCCGAAGGGGTGGCTGCGTGCTCCCCTGGGCCCGGCCGTCCGCGTTCCTCACGAGGCAGGCGGGGGCGAGCGGCCAGCCCTCTGTGGCGTTCCGGCATCCTCGCCGCGTGGGAGGTCAGAATCCGATGGCCTCGCGCAGCAGCAGGACGGTGCCGCGCCCAGGATGCGGCTCGGCGTTGAGGACGAGCAGACGGTTGACCGCGCTCGGATGCCCGTAGGCCTCCTGGCTGCGCGCGGTCTCCAGCGGAAGGGCGTGCTCCTCGACCCGGCGCAGTGCGGTGCTCAGGTCGGGCACCACCTTCTGCGCCCCGACGACCCAGATCGCCCGTGCGGCGCCGCCGGCAGATGCGGGCAGTTGGCTGCCGCTGCCCGAGGCGATGACGAGCGAGCCGGTCTCGGTGACGGCCGTGACGCTGGCGACGAAGACGTCGGGGGTGGCCACCAGCCGGCGGATCTGGTCGGACTCGGTGGCGCGGTCCATCTTCAGCACCCGCGGCCGGATGGCCTGGTGGCGGTCGCTCGCTTCGATGTCCTGCGCGATGCCGGAGAGCCGCAGCGTCTCGCTGGCCCCGGTGAACACGTCCGCGCCGTGCGGGATCAGATCCTTGATGCGGGCGCGGGCCGCCGCGGCGTCGTCGAGCAGTTCGGCGGTGAAGCCGTTCGCCCGCAGCGCCGCGATCACCCGGTCCAACCGTTCGGCGGACGCCGGCGCGCTGAAGTCGTCGGCCCGCTCCGTGGCCGACGTGCTCGCCTCACCGGCAACCGCTGTCCGGCCTGTGTCCCCGGTTTCGCCGGAGCCGTGGGCCTGAGCGTCGGGACCGGGCGCCGAACCCGCCAGCGGGGTGGTGTCGAGGTACCGGACCTCGTAGACCCGCTCGGCGAACTTCCATCCCTCCGATGTACGCCGGTAGGTGTCGTGGTAGATGGCGAAGTTCAGGCCCGAGCGGCCGTCGAGCACACGCGCGATCTCCTGCATGTAGGTGCGACCGGTGGCGGTGTCGCCGTCGACCCGGATGATGCCCGGGTGGCTGTTCTGCACGAAGAAGTCCCACTGGTCTTGCAGCTGTTCGCCTCCGGTTCGGATTTCCTCCCGGCCTATGAACTCGACCGGGATGTTGGGCATGCGCAGAACACCGTCGGGGGTGAACAGCCCGGCAAGGCGGGCGCGGTCTCGCATCATCGCCGCGTCGGTGAACTCGCCGCGCAGCGCCTCGATCTCGACGCGGTCGGCGATCTCCTGGAAGTCGTTCATATTCAGCGTCCCGTCCTGCGGATGGCATGTTCCTCTTCACCAGTCCGACAACGCGGCCCCGCCGAATGTGAGGCGAGCCGCCGCCGGCCGCTGTCTCACCATGACCACCTGCACGCCGGAGTTTGCGTGCGCGGTCGACTGATCGGCTTCGGCAGGCTCGCCGAGGAACAGAGCAGGGAAACCGGGGCCAGTCGGCAGCGCTGGCCGGCTCTCAGGCAGTCAGGCCGCGGCCCCGCCCCCGGAAGGTACGTCGGTATGCCCGCGGGTGAGACGCCGGTTGCGGCGGCCCGGTGCCGGCGCAGCGGGGAGGCGCTCGGCCGGACTGCTTGCAAATCTGGCGGCCGGCTACCGGCTGATCCATCGGCCCCGCTGTGACCGCAAGAGCTTCTCCTGGCGCGAGCATCGGGACCTGCCGACCGCAGCCCACCAGCAGCTCGGCGGCCCGATCGTGCTCGTCTGGGACAACCTCAGGGTCCACGAAGCCGCCAAGCTACGGCGGCGGCCGGCGGCCCGGGACTGGCTGACCATCTACTGATTGCGCCTTACACCCCGACCTCGACCCGGTCGACCCGATCCGGTCGCTCCCAGGACGCGGCCGGCTCTCCAACGTCGCCTTCAGCACGCCGAACACCTCGTCCAGTGCATCCGGCGCGGCCTACGGCACATGGGTGTCACCCGGTCGTGAGCACCATCCGGAAGCGTGCCTTGCCGGCAAGCATCTTCTGGTACGCCTCCTCCGCACGGTCCAGCGTCACGGTCTCGGTCAGTGGGCGGATGCCCCGCAGGGCGCTGAACGCCATGGTGTCCTCCACGTCCTGCGAGGTGCCGCTCGCGTGGCCCCGGACGACATGGATACCCATGATCAACTGTGCCGGGGTGATGCCCAGCGGTGCGGTGTCCACCCCGATGACCACCAGTTCCCCGCGCGGGGCCAGGCCGTCCACGGTGGAGGTGACGGCCTCGGAACTGCCGGCCGTGGCCAGTACGACCCGTGCGCCGCCAAGGGACAGCAGGGCCTCGGCGACCGGCGTGCCGGAGGTGCTGTCGATGTAGTGGTGGGCGCCGAGCTGCTGGGCGAAGTCTGCCTTCTCGGGGCCGCGGGCGATGGCCACGGTCTCGAATCCCATCGCGGCGGCGTACTGCACCCCAAGGTGCCCGAGGCCGCCAAGGCCGAGCACCGCCACCAGATCGCCGGGCCGGGCGGAACTCCGCCGCAGGCCGTTGAAGACGGTCACGCCCGCGCAGGCCATGGGCCCCGCATCGGCCATCGCCAGGGCGTCGGGGATCCGGGCCAGGGCGTCGACGGGTGCGATCACCTTCTCGGCGAATCCTCCGTCGTATGCCCATCCCGGGACTTTCAGGGCCCGGCAGGCGATGAAGTCGCCTTCCCGGCAGGGCTTGCAGTGTCCGCAGCTGCCCCCGAACCAACCGACCGCGACTCGGTCACCGACCTGCCAACCACGGTCCCGAGTGCCTTCGCCGAGCTCCTCGACGCGGCCCGCGATCTCGTGCCCCGGCACCTCGGGGAACGACACGCCCGGCAGTCCACCGCTCACGAACAGCGCGTCACTGTGGCAGACGCCGCACGCTTCCACGGCGATCCTGACCTGGCCGAATCCCGGCTGCGGCACCGCACGCTCGGTCAGCTCGAACGGGCCGTTCGGGCCGGTCACCTGCACGACTCGATAGGTGCTCATACTCAACTGCCTCCCCTGGGGGAGTGGGAGCACGGGTGCGGCCTGATCGCACTCGCGACGCCAGGCCGCCGGGGACGGTGCCCTTCAGGCCCGTCTGTAGTGGTCGGGCCCTTGGCCTGGGCGGTGTGCGCCCGAGTCTCTACGGATGCGGTATCCGTGACCAGCGCATTCCTGCCGCCCGCACCCATGAACGGGCTAACTCTTCATCATCTACCAGCCTAGCAACCCGGCACTCGGCGGCAACCCTGCCGTGATCGCCAGGCCCTGCCCGAAAACACGATGGAGATCCCCGGGGCGGCCGGGGCCGGAGCGGGTTGCCCGGGGAACCTGTGGCACTCGTGGCTCCCCGGGCGGTGAGTGAGGAGTCCTCAGTCCTGGCGGACGACGTCCCGGCCGGGGCCGCCGGAGAGCGTGTCCGTGCCGGGGCCGCCGTACAGCTTGTCGTCGCCGCTGTTTCCGCTCAGCCGGTCCCTGCCGCTGTTGCCGTACAGGACGTCGTTGCCCTTGCCGCCGTTCAGCGTGTCATCGGCGGGCCCACCGTAGATCCTGTCGTTGCCGTCGTCACCGGACAGGGTCTGTTCGCCGGGGCCGCCGCGGAGCACGTCGTTGCCCTTGCCGCCCTCCACCAGGGCGCTGTCGCCACTGGCGTCGACCCGGTCATTGCCGTCACCGGCCCAGACCATGGCGGCCACGCCCACCGTGATGGAGTCGTCGCCTCCCTGGCCGAGGACGTAACTGCCGTCGACGCTGCCGGTATCGGTGAGGGTGTCCTTGCCAGATCCCAGCTGGATCCTGTTGCCGTAGTAGGCCTGGTCGGTGGCATTGTGCACGGTGGCCACATCGTTGCCGTCGGCCAGGTCCATCTGCAGGGTGACGTACGGGTCCTGGCTCTCCACGGTTTCGACCGCGCAGGAGACCTTGGTGCGGTCCGCGGCGTCGGGGTAGGAACAGCCGTGTCCCGCGGTGATCGGCACGACATCGTCGATCACATAGACGATGTGGGTGCGGCCGCTGTCGAACGACTCGTGGACGATCACCTTGTTGGTCTGGCCGGCCGCTGCGGTGTAGGCGAGTTCGCGGCCGTTGTCGCTGACCTGGGCAGTGGCCGCCGGTGTCACGGCACCAGCCGTGCCGGCCAGGCCGATTGATGTGCCGAGCGCCAGGGCCAGTGCCGAGGCGTGTAAGACCCGGCGGCTTGTGAGGTGGGTGGGCATCGCATGATCTCCAACGGGAGTTGCCGATATGACTACTACATGTGACGACCGACCCCAGCTCTTGGTTGCCCGTCGCTTCACGCCACCGCACCCCCGAACGCTCGCCGGATGGCCGGGGAAGGTCTGGCGAACTCTCCCCCGCCAATGCCCCAGAGATCCCCTCTGAACTGCTGGAACAGCGTGTCGACGCCTGAGTGCCGCACCGCTGGGCCGGGTCGCGTGTTCGACGGATTTTCCTGCCGCGCGCGCCGGTTCACCGATCGGCTCGGACGGTGCGAGGTGAACGAGATGCTAACGCAGGGTGTATATCTCGCCGATGGTCGGGGTCTTCCGAACGAGCGCCGCGTACTCTCGTCGAACGGCGGACCGCCCCTAACCGGCCTCGGACCACTCGTCCGGCCCCCCACCGCGCCACTCGATCAGCCAGGTGGTCTCCAGGTCGAGCACCTCGGGGTCGAGCCCCGCCCGGCGGAGGAACTCCGCCAGGTCCCGCATGCCGTACGCGGTGCCCAGGATCTCCCCGTCCACCCGCACCCGGCGCCCACCGGACGCGGACGGCGGGTAGATCACCACGGGCGGATGCACGGCCATGAGCCCAGCGTGCGCCGGAAGACCGGCTCGCGCAGCTCGGCCGTACGCCCCTGAAGCGGGACGTACGCCCCAGAGTCCGCCCCGGCGGCTCGGGACGGGGCGTGCGTCTCGGTCAGGCCGGGCCCTCGCCGGTCCGGCTTTTTGGCCCCCGCCTGACCATCGACAAACTCGGGGGGTGCACTCGTACTCTGTCGGCCACCAGCCAGTCGGCCTGTCGTGCCGTCCGCGGACCGGATCCCACCGGTCCCCTCCTGCCCAAGACGGCCGGGGCCGGACGGCACGCCGTACCGTCCCGCGGCGGACGAGAGACGAGGAAGCGCATGCCCGAACCCGACCACCACCTCCCGGACGCCGATCCGCAACCCTCCGTCGCCCTTGCCCGACGGCAGTCGCTGGCGGATCTGCTGCGCCGATCGGCCCGCCGGCATCCCGACCGGGTCGCGGTGATCGAGGGCGACACCTCCCGTACCTTCGCCGAACTGGACGCCGACGCCGGCGCCGTGGCGGGCGCCCTGATCGAGCGCGGGGTGCGGCCCGGGGACCGGGTGGCGCTGCTGTCGCGCAACTCGCTGGACTATGTGCGCGCCATCTTCGGTGTCGCCCGCTGCGGAGCGGTGCTGGTCCCGGTGAACTTCATGCTCGGCGCCGCCGAGGTCGGCTTCGTCCTGCGGCACTGCGCGCCGACCGCGCTGCTGGTGCAGGACGCGCTGCGGCCGGTGGCCGAGCAGGCGATCGAGGCGGCCGGGCCCGGCGGCCGGCCGCGGGTGCGCTCGGTGCTGGGTGATGCGGGTGGGGCCGCGGGGTGGGAGCCCTTCGGCGCGCTGCTGGCCCACCCCGACGCCACCGAGCCCGAGGTGGCCATCGGCCCGGACGATCCGGCGCAGATCCTCTACACCTCGGGCACCGAGTCGCGGCCCAAGGGCGCGGTGCTCTCGCACGCGGCACTGATCACCCAGTACGCCAGCTGCGTCATCGACGGCGGTATGGACCGCCATGACGTCGAGATCCATGCCATGCCGCTCTTCCACTGCGCCCAGCAGCACTGCTTCCTGGTGCCCGACATCCAGTTGGGTGCCCGCAGCGTCATCCTGCCCGGGCCGGATCCGGCGGCCCTTCTGGCGGCGGTGGAGCGGCATCGGGCGACCAAGCTGTTCGCGCCGCCGACGGTGTGGATCGCGCTGCTCAACCATCCGGACTTCGCCCGCCGCGACCTGTCCTCGCTGCGCAAGGGGTACTACGGGGCGGCCATCATGCCGGTCGAGGTACTCCGGGAGCTCTCCGACCGGCTGCCGGAGCTGCGGCTGTGGAACTTCTACGGCCAGACCGAGATGGCGCCGGTCGCGGTCATGCTGCAACCGGAGGACCAGGTCCGCAAGGCGGGCGCGGCGGGCCGGGCCGCGCTGCACGTGGAGACCCGTGTGGTGGACGCCGCGGGAGCGGACGTGCCGGTGGGCGAGGTCGGTGAGATCGTGCACCGCAGCCCGCACGCGGCTCTGGGGTACTACAACGACCCGGAGAAGACCGCGGAGGCGTTCCGCGGCGGCTGGTTCCACTCGGGCGATCTGGGGGTGCTGGACGAGGAGGGCTATCTCACCGTCGTCGACCGGATCAAGGACATGGTCAAGAGCGGTGGGGAGAACGTCTCCGGCCGTGAGGTGGAGGAGGCGCTCTACCAGCACCCCGGGGTCGCCGAGGCCGCGGTCATCGGGGTGCCGCATCCGGTGTGGATCGAGGCGGTGGTGGCCGTCGTGGTGGCCCGGCCGGGAGCCGCGCCGACCGCCGCGGAGCTGGACCGCCACCTCCGCGGTCGGCTGGCACCGTTCAAGGTGCCCAAGGCGTTCGAGTTCGTCGACGCCCTGCCGAAGAACCCCAGCGGCAAGGTGCTCAAGCGGGAACTGCGGCAGCGGTACGCGCGGCTGCTGACCGCGGGCGCCGCCGCGGCCCCGGCACCGTGAGGCCGGCCTGACGCGACGGGCCTGGCCGCCCCCCTGGCCGCCCGCCGGGGGTCAGGGGGCGGCCAGGCCCGCCAGCACCACCGACAGGGTGCTCTCGATCACCGCGTCCCGTTCCTCGGCGGGCAGGTGGGCGAAGGGTCCCTCCAGGATCAGCTCGGCCACACCGTGCACCGCGGACCAGGCGACGGCCTCGGCGAGTGGCCGCCGACCGGGGGCCATCCGGCCATGGGCGAGCAGCTGGTCCAGGGACTGGACGAGCAGCTCGAAGGAGCGGGCCTGGGGTTCCCGGCCGCCGTTCACGGTGCCGGGTCCGTCACCGTCACCGCCCCCATCCCCGTCACCGTCCCCGTCCCCGCCCTCGTCCTCGTCCGCGGCCGCGGCCGCGGGCACCGGGCAGAAGGCCGAGCGGAAGAGGCCGGGGCACTCCACCGCGAAGCCGATGTAGCCGCGCCCCAGCGCGAGGAAGCGCGAGGTCGCCGCCGCTCCCGGGTCGGTGCTCTCGGCGACCGCCCGGGCGGCTTCCTCCATGCGGTCGGCGAGCACCACCTGGGCGTGCGCCTTGACCTCCCACAGCAGGTCGGCCTGGCCGTCGAAGTGGCGGTAGGCGGCGGTCGCCGAGACACCGACCCGGCGGGCGGCCTCCCGCAGCACCACGCGCTCCGGGCCGCCCTGGGTGGCCAGCTCGACCGCCGCGGCGACCAACGCGTTGCGGAGGTCGCCGTGGTGGTATCCCGACTTGCTTCCCGGCTTCGTGACCATGCCTCCATCCTGCCCCATGTTGACAGCATTAACATTCCCCTGCCATGCTCGATGTTAATGCCGTAAACATAAAACTCTATGGGGGATCATGCTCACCCGGATCACGGAGCTCGCCCTGCGCAGGGCCAAGCTCCTGCTCATCCTCGGCACCCTGGCCGTCGTGGCCATGGGAGTGCTCGGCGCCGGGGCGTTCGGCAAGCTGAAGGGCGGCGGGTTCGACGATCCGGACGCTCCCTCCAGCCGCGCGCAAAAGATCATCGACGAGAAGTTCGGCGGGGAGCACGACCTGGTCTTCCTGGTCCGCGCCGAGGAGGGCGGCCGGCTGGACGCCCCGGCCGTGCGGGAGCGCGGCCAGTCCCTCACCGCGGACCTGCGCAAGGACCCGGATGTTTCCGGGGTGGTCTCCTACTGGGACGCCCGGAACCCGGCACTGCGCTCCCAGCGCGGCGACAAGGCGCTGGTGCTGGCCCATGTGAAGGGCGACGAGAGCGAGCGGGCGGACCGGACCACCGCGCTGGTCGACCGCCTCACCGGCGAGCGGGACGGAGTGAGCGTACGGGCCGGTGGGGCCGCGGCCGTCCAGCACGACGTCACCGCCCAGGTCGGCAAGGACCTCGCGGTGGCCGAGAGCATCGCGGTACCGCTGACCCTGCTCCTGCTGGTGCTGGTCTTCGGCAGCCTGGTGGCGGCTCTGCTGCCGCTGGCCATCGGCCTGATCGCGGTCGCCGGCACCTTCGCCGAGCTGTCCGTCCTCGGCAGCCTCACCGATGTGTCGGTCTTCTCCATCAACCTGACCACCGCGCTGGGCCTGGGCCTGGGCATCGACTACGCGCTCCTGCTGGTCAGCCGCTTCCGCGAGCAGTTGGCCGCCGGCTTCGAGGTACCGGACGCGGTGCGTCACACGGTGGCGACGGCGGGCCGCACCATCGTCTTCTCCGCCGCCACCGTGGTGGCCGCGCTGGCCGCGCTGCTGATCTTCCCGCCGTACTTCCTCCGCTCCTTCGCCTACGCGGGTATCGGGGTGGTGATCGTGGCCGTACTCAGCGCCCTGTTCGTGATGCCGCCGCTGCTCGCCGTGCTCGGCCACCGCGTGAACAAGGGGCGGCTGCCCTGGGCCGCCTGGGCCCGCGGATCCGACGCGCCGCTGTGGGGCCGGCTCGCCGGCGCCGTGATGCGCCGCCCGGCGCTGACCGCGCTCCCGGTGCTGGCGGCCCTGCTGCTGCTCGCCAGCCCCCTGCTGGGGGTCTCCTTCGGCACCCCCGACGAACGGGTACTGCCCGAGGACGCGGCCAGCCGCAGCGTGGCGACCCAGCTGGATCGGGACTTCGCCCAGGACGACAGCGGCGCCGTGCAGATCGTCACCACCGGCCCGGTGGCCGCCGCGCCGCTGCGCGCCTACGCCCAGGAGCTGTCCCGCCTGCCGGGCGTGGCCCGGGTGGACACCAGCGCCGGCAGCTACCGCGACGGTACGCCCGGGCACCCCGGGCCCACGGCGGCGGCGCTCGGCCGACCGGACGCCCAGCGGCTCACCGTGGTCACCGAGCTGGAGGCCAAGTCCGACCGGGCCCAGGACCTGGTGCGCGCCATCCGCGCCACGGACCCGCCGGCGGGCAGCCGGGTCCTGGTCGGCGGTGAGGACGCCCGGCTGGTGGACGCCAAGCACACCATCGGCGTGCGGCTGCCGGTGGCGGCCGGACTGATCGCGGTGACCACCTTCGTCCTGCTCTTCCTGTTCACCGGCAGTGTGGTCCAGCCGCTGCGCGCTCTGCTGCTCAACTCGATCAGTCTGGCCGCCGCGGTCGGCGCCATGGTGTGGATCTTCCAGGACGGGCATCTGTCCGCGCTGCTCGGCTTCACCCCGCAGCCCCTGGACACCTCCATGACCGTGCTGCTGTTCTGCGTGGTCTTCGGCCTGTCCATGGACTACGAGGTCTTCGTCACCAGCCGGATGAAGGAACTCCATGACGCCGGGGCCGGGCAGCGGGAGGCGGTGACCCAGGGCCTGGCCCGCACCGGCCGGATCGTCACCATGGCCGCGGGCCTGCTCTCGGTGAGCTTCTTCGCCTTCGGCACCAGCGACATCAGCTTCCTGATGCTCTTCGGCCTCGGCAGCGGGCTCGCCATCGTCATCGACGCGGTGCTGGTGCGCGGTGTGCTGGTGCCGGCCGCGATGCGGCTGCTGGGGAGCACCGCCTGGTACGCCCCGCCCCGGCTGCGGGCCCTACACGACCGGGCCGGCCTGTCCGAGACCCCGGCCGAGCCCCAGCGGGTCCCCGCGGGGGTCTGACCGGAGCGCGTGACCGCACTCCGCACTCCGCCGAGCCGGCCTCACCCTCGTGGTGGGGCCGGCTTCGGCATGGTGGCGGGCCGCGCTGCGGACCTGTGCGGGGCCCTAGGCGGGGGCGGAGGACGGGCCGTGCCGGGACGGAGGGCAGTCTCGGACAGGGCCCGTGAGCGGGACCGGGCACGGGGCCGTGCGCGGTCGGAGGAAGGCCGGGGACAAGGCCGGGCGCAGGGCCGGGGAGAAGGCCGGCGATGCCTCGTATGGCGGTGTCCGGCACGTGCGGGTAAGGATGGTATGGGATCGGTTTTCCGACCGGCAGGTCGCTTCCCGCCGCCGCCCAGGGCGACGGCCCGGCACGGCCTCCGGGCCGGTGGACGAGATCCCGAACGCCTTCCGGGCGTGCGCGCCGGGCCTGCCGGCGGACGTCGCCGGTGACGCGCCGTCACCGCCGGCAGCGCATCGGCCGCACCTCCCGGCCCGGCCGGCCACCCGCGCCGGCCCCCTTCCCCGGCCAGTGGCGCCGGACCAGCCCCGACGAGACCGACAGCGCCCCGCAGGAAGGCGGAGCGCCGACGCGGCACGGGAGACCCCACAGAACAAGGAGAGACCAATGAGCGGCTCCGTGAACCTGGCCTACGACTATCCACTCCTCGGCGCCTTCTGGACCATCCTGTGGATCTCGCTGTGGGTGCTCTGGTTCATCCTGCTGTTCCGTGTCATCGCGGACGTCTTCCGCGACGACAACCTGGGCGGCTGGGGCAAGGCGGGGTGGATCGTCCTCGTGATCGTGCTCCCCTTCATCGGTGTCCTCGCCTATCTGCTCGCCCGCGGCGACGGCATGGGCCGGCGCGAGTACCAGCACGCCCAGGCCCAGCAGGAGGCGGTGAACTCCTACATCCGCAAGACCGCCGGCGCCCCGGGCATGTCCGAGGCCGAACAGCTCGCGAAACTCTCCGAGATCCGGTCCAGGGGCGACATCAGCGATGAGGAGTTCGCCCGGGCCAAGGCCAAGATCCTGCACTGAGCGGGAGGCGGCCGGCCCCGCCGGGGCCGCAGACCGAAACGAGGCGACATCATGTCCTCCACCACCCGACACGGCGAGAGCGCGCCGGCCGTGGCCTACGGCCTGCTGGTCTTCGCCGCAGTGATGCTGATCGTCGGAGGGATCCTCGACATCCTCCGCGGCATCATGGGCATCCACCAGGACGCCGTCTTCGTCAGCACCCCCGACTACCTGTTCAAGTTCGACACCACCGGCTGGGGCTGGATCCACCTGATCGCCGGGGCGGTCGCCATCCTGGTGGGCGTGGGGCTGTTCAAGGTGAGCCTGTGGGCACGCGTCCTCGGGGTGATCGTGGCCGCGGTGCTCATCCTCATCAACTTCCTCTCCATCCCCTACTTCCCGCTGTGGTCCATCGTGGCCATCGCCTTCTACGGCTTCGTGATCTGGGCCATCTGCGTGGTCCGGGCCCCCCGCTGACCAGGCGGGGGGCGGGGGCGGGGTCCCGGTC
>NZ_SRID01000019.1 GCF_004684805.1 Streptomyces palmae | reverse complement strand
ACCCCCCCTCGTCGGTCTTCTGCCGCGCCACCCGCAGCCCCCCGTCCGGGCCCAGGGCCGCCAGCACCACCCGGCCCCGCCCGTCCAGGGCCAACGCCGGTTGCGCCGCGCCGACCTCCCCGGTCTCGGTCCACCACACCCCGGCCGCCTCGTCCTCGCAGGGATAGGCGGCGACCGCGAGCCGGCCGGACCTGTTGTCCTGCTGGGCCAGCACCGTGCAGTCGTGGCCGTCCACCACGGCGTGGGCCAGCGCCACCGGCCCGGTTCCGGGCCGGCCGCCGAGCGGCACCGGCTCCCGGCCCTCGGCCCGCCAGGCCAGCAGCGCCCCGGTGGGGTCGTCGCGCCAGTAGTGGGTGATGGTGTCGCGGCTGCTCTCCACCGCGGACACCGACCCGGGCCGGGGCGCCGCGGGTATGTCCTCGGCCCGCCGCAGCGCACCTCCGGGCTCCGGCTGGTACCAGCGCAGGACGGCCTCGGCGGCCGGGGCCAGCAGCTCCACCCGCCCCTCGCCGGTGGCGGTGGCGGTCAGCCCGGCCACCAGCTCCCTGCCCTTGAGGTCGATCCACGGCCCCCAGGCTCCCTTGCCGTTCTGCGATCGGGCGCTGACGCCGCCGCCCGCGTTCCGTACGAAGACGTGCGCCGCCCCGGTGCCGTCCACGGCCGCGGTCGGCGCGCCGATCCGCTGCGCCTTGCGCCAGTCCTTGGGGTGCGGGGTGCCCAGGGAGTGCCAGCCGGTCATCGCCCGGCCGCTCTGGAACTGCGTGGCGTGCACGACCTCCACATCGGTGCGCTCCGCACCCGCCGCCTTGCGCCGCAGGCCGATGAGTTGGATGTATCCGTCACGGCCCTGGGCCACCGTGACCTCGTCCAGACCGGGCGTCTCGAACACCCGGGGACCGGTCCACTCCGGCCCACCGGGCCGGGTCTCGGTCCAGCGGGTGACCCCGCCCGGTACCGCGGCGAAGGCCGTGAGCCGACCGTCCCTGCCGCGGAGCAACCGCAACGCCATGGCTCGCCGCCAACCTTTCCCGTTCGAATACGGCCCATAATATTTCGCATGGCAGCCCAAGTGCCCCTGGTCATCGTCGATGCGGCCAACGTCGTGGGTTCGGTGCCCGACGGCTGGTGGCGGGATCGGCGCGCGGCGGCCGAGCGGCTGCGGGACCGGCTGGCCGGTTACGCGTGGCACGGCCTGCCGGAGCGTGCCGGGCTGCCCGGCTGGGCGGTCGGGGCGCCGCTGGAGTTGCTGCTGGTGGTGGAGGGGGCCGCCCGCGAGGTCGCCTCGGTGGACGCGGTACGCGTGGTGGCCGCGGAGGGCAGCGGCGACGACCGGATCGTGGCGGAGGCGGCGGCCCGGGCGCCGGGCCGGCCCTGCCTGGTGGTGACGGCCGACCGGGAGCTGCGCGGGCGGGTGGCGGCGCTGGGCGCCGAGGTGACCGGGCCGCGCACGGTGCGGCCGGACTGAGTACGGACGGGGCGGCTCAGCGCTCCATCAGGCTGTGGCCGCGCCCGTACAGGAAGTAGACGGCGAAGCCGATCAGCATCCACACCGCGAACCGCACCCAGGTCTCGGCCGGCAGATTGAGCATCAGCCAGGTGGAGGCTGCGATCGAGGCGATCGGGAGCACCGGCACCCACGGGGTGCGGAAGGCGCGGGGCAGGTCGGGGCGGGTGCGGCGCAGCACCAGCACACCGGCCGCCACCACCGTGAACGCGAACAGGGTGCCGATGTTCACCAGTTCGGCCAGCTCGGAGATGCTGGTGAAACCGGCCACGATCGCGATGATCACGCCCAGCAGCACGGTGGAGCGGTACGGGGTGGAATAGCGCGGGTGGACCCGGGAGAAGAAGCGCGGCAGCAGCCCGTCCCGGCTCATCGCGAAGAACACCCGGGTCTGGCCCATCAGCAGGATCATGCACACGCTGGTGAGGCCCACCGCGGCGCCGAAGCTGATCAGACCCGCGTACCAGGGGTGCCCGGTGGCCTTGAAGGCGTCCGCGAGCGGGGCGTCCACCGTCAGCTCGGTGTATTTCTGCATGCCGGTGACCACCAGCGACACCGCCACGTAGAGCGTGGTGCAGATCAGCAGCGAGCCGATGATGCCGCGCGGCATGTCGCGCTGCGGATGCCGGGTCTCCTCGGCGGCGGTGGCCACCACGTCGAAGCCGATGAAGGCGAAGAAGACCACGGCCGCCGCGGTGAAGATGCCCTGCACGCCGAAGTGGGTGGGCTGGTAGCCGAACATCAGCTGGATCAGCGGGGCGCTGAGCCCGGAGGCGCCGGCCTGGCCCTGCGCCTCCGGGATGAAGGGGTGGTAGTTGGCGGTGTCGACGAAGAACGCCCCGGCGATGATGACCAGCAGCACCACCGTCACCTTGATCCCCACGATGATGCCGGTGAGCCGCGCGGACAGCTTCATGCCCAGCACCAGGATGCCGGTGAGCGCCAGCACCAGCAGGAAGGCCAGCAGGTCGAAGCCGACGCCTGACACCGCGTCGGTGCCCTGGAGGACCTTGGGCAGGCTCCATCCGGCGTTGTCCATCAGCGAGCGCACGTAGCCGGACCAGCCGACCGCCACCACCGCGGTGCCCAGGGCGAACTCCAGCACCAGGTCCCAGCCGATGATCCAGGCCGGCAGCTCGCCGATCGAGGCGTACGCGAAGGTGTAGGCCGAACCGGCGACCGGCACCGTGGAGGCGAACTCGGCGTAGCAGAGCGCGGCCAGCGCGCACACCACGCCGGCGACCACGAAGGCGAGGGCGGTGGCGGGACCGGCCTGCGTCCTGGCGACCGAACCGGTGAGCACGAAGATGCCGGTGCCGATGATGACACCGACACCGAAGACGGTGAGGTCGAAGGCGGACAGCGAGCGGTCGAGCCGGTGCTCCGGCTCCTCGGTGTCCTGAATGGACCGCTCGATCGACTTGGTCCGGAACCAGCTGCGGGCACCTCGGCCGCCGCTCGGTACCTTGGTGCTCACCGGCACACCTCCACGCTTCGCCCGTCCGCGCCAAGGTTCTGGCAACCGGCGGGGAGCCGGAGCGCGCACGCTGCGCCGCGAGGCGCGTTTCATCCGTACGAGTGCGCCGGGCGCACCACGCACTGGGCCGGTCGGCGCAGCGCCCGCGAAGGGTGCCTGGCGCGCCGACCGGCCCGGTCGCCGAGGGTCGGCTCAGTTGAGGGTGGTGGACGAGGCGTGGGAGCTGGCGGCGCCCTCGGCGTCGGCGGCGCCCGCGTCGAGTCGCCCGTCGATGCGCGAGACCAGACCGGTGACCTGGCGGGCGATGTCCGGGGCGGTCAGCCCGATCTCGGCCAGCACCTCCTTGCGGGAGGCGTGGTCGAGGAAGCGCGGCGGGATGCCGAAGTCGCGCAGCGGGATGTCCACCCCCGCGTCGCGCAGGGCCTGGGACACGGCGGAACCGACGCCGCCCACCCGGATGTTGTCCTCGACGGTGACCACCACCCGGTGGCGGGCGGCGAGCGCGGGCAGCGCCTCGTCGACCGGCTTGACCCAGCGCGGGTCGACCACGGTGGTGGAGATGCCCTGCTTGTCCAGCAGGTCGGCGATCTCCAGGCACATCGGGGCCAGCGCGCCGACCGAGACCAGCAGGACGTCCGGCCGCTCGGTGGCCGGCCGGCGCAGCACGTCCATGCCGCCGACCCGGCCGACCGCCTCGACCGCGGGGCCGACGGCGCCCTTGGAGTAGCGGACCACGGTGGGAGCGTCGCTCACCTGGACGGCCTCGCGCAGCTGGGCCCGTACCTGGTCGGCGTCGCGCGGGGCGGCGATCCGCAGCCCGGGCACCACCTGGAGGATCGACATGTCCCACATGCCGTTGTGGCTGGCCCCGTCGGTGCCGGTGATGCCGGCCCGGTCCAGGACGAAGGTCACCCCGCACCTGTGCAGCGCCACGTCCATCAGCACCTGGTCGAAGGCGCGGTTGAGGAAGGTGGCGTAGACGGCGAACACCGGGTGCAGCCCGCCGGTGGCCAGCCCCGCCGCCGAGACCGCCGCGTGCTGCTCGGCGATGCCCACGTCGTAGACCCGGTCCGGGAAGCGCTTGGCGAACTTGTCCAGGCCCACCGGCTGGAGCATGGCGGCGGTGATCGCCACGATGTCCTGGCGCTCCTCGCCGAGCTTGACCATCTCCTCGCCGAAGACCGAGGTCCAGTCGGCGCCGGAGGCGGAGATCGGCAGCCCGGTGTCCGGGTGGATCTTGCCGACGGCATGGAAGCGGTCGGCCTCGTCCTGGAGGGCGGGCTGGTAGCCGCGGCCCTTCTCGGTGAGGCAGTGCACGATGACCGGCCCGTTGAAGCGCTTGGCGCGCTGGAGCGCGGACTCCAGGGCCTCGATGTCGTGGCCGTCGATGGGGCCGACGTACTTCAGCCCCAGGTCCTCGAACATGCCCTGCGGGGCGATGAAGTCCTTGAGCCCCTTCTTGGCGCCGTGCAGCGTCTCGTAGAGCGGCCGGCCGACCACCGGGGTGCGCTCCAGGATGTCCTTGCCGCGGGCCAGGAAACGCTCGTAGCCGTCGGTGGTGCGCAAGGTGGCCAGGTGGTTGGCGAGGCCGCCGATGGTGGGCGCGTAGGACCGCTCGTTGTCGTTGACCACGATGACCAGCGGGCGGTCCTTGGCGGCGGCGATGTTGTTCAGCGCCTCCCAGGCCATGCCGCCGGTGAGCGCGCCGTCCCCGATCACCGCGGCCACGTGGTGGTCCCGCCGGCCGAGCACCTCGTTGGCCTTGGCGATGCCCTCGGCCCAGCCCAGGACGGTGGAGGCGTGGCTGTTCTCGATGACGTCGTGCTCGGACTCGGCGCGGCTGGGGTAGCCGGAGAGTCCGCCCTTGCCCTTGAGCTTGGAGAAGTCCTGCCGCCCGGTGAGCAGCTTGTGCACATACGACTGGTGCCCGGTGTCGAAGAGCACCTTGTCCCTGGGGCTGTGGAAGACCCGGTGCAGGGCGATGGTCAGCTCGACCACGCCGAGGTTGGGCCCGAGGTGACCGCCGGTCTTGGAGACCTCTTCGACCAGGAAGGTGCGGATCTCCGCCGCGAGCTGGTCCAGCTGGCCTGGGGAGAGCCGGTCCAGATCGCGCGGTCCCCTGATGCGGGTCAGCAGCACCCGTGCCTCCTTGCAATCGATCGGGCATGGCCGGTCTGATGAGTCTAATGTTCTACCCGCGCCCGGGCTGATCGACCCGGGCCATGTGAGCCATGACGCGGCGGGCCGCCGGCGCGGGTGTACCCGGGGCCGGTCCGGGGAACGGCACCGGGCACATCCCGGGGTCTCCCGGCGCGGCGGGTCAGCCGCGTCCCGCCGAGCGCTGGGTGCGGCGGGAGACCGAGTCGATCACCACGGCGGCCAGCAGCACCCCGCCGGTGATCATGTTCTGTACGGAGGTGGCGATGCCCAGCAGCGCCATCCCGGAGGCGATCGAGCCGATCACCAGCATGCCCAGCAGCGCCGACCACACACTCCCGCGTCCGCCGAAGAGACTGGTGCCGCCGATCACGGCCGCCGCGATGGCCTCCATCAGCAGGGTGCCGGTACCGGCGCTCTGGGCCGCCGAGGTGATCCGGGAGGCGATGATCAGTCCGCCGCAGGCGGCCATCAGCCCGGACAGCGCGAAGACCGAGATACGCACCAGGTCCACGTTGATACCGGCGCGGCGGGCGGCCTCGACGTTGCCGCCGAGCGCGAGGACCTTGCGGCCGTAGGGGGTGCGGCGCAGTACGAAGTCGAAGAGGACCAGCACCACCACGAAGATCACCAGAGCCAGCGGCAGCCCCATGTACTCGTTGAGCTTCCAGGCCGCGGCGAGGAGGAGGACCGCCAGCACCCCGGTGCGTACCAGGATGTCGGCCATCGGACGGAACGGGATGCCCGCGGCCCGGCGCCGCCGGGCGTCCAGGAACTGTGCCAGGAAGTACCCGGCCACCGCGAGGCCGGCCGCACCGTAGGCGGCGGCCACCTGGCTGAAGTAGTGCGAGGTGAGGGAGGCCACGAAGCCGTCCTCGTCCATGCTGATGCTGCCGGTGGTGCCCAGTACCTGCTGCTTGAGGCCCTCCCAGGCCAGCAGTCCGGCCAGGGTGACCACGAAGGCGGGCACGCCGATCTTGGCGAAGAAGACGCCGTGCAGCGCGCCGAGTACCGCGCCGGCGCCGAGCGCGGCCAGCACCGCCAGCCACTCGGGCACCCCGTGGTTGACGCTGAGCACGGCGACGATGGCGGCGGCCAGGCCGCTGAGCGAGCCCACCGACAGGTCGATCTCCCCGAGCAGCAGCACGAAGACCACGCCGACCGAGATCAGACCGGTGCCGACGATCAGGATGGACAGGTCGGAGAGGTTCTTCGGGGAGAGGAAGGCGTCGTCCCGCCACTGGAAGACGGCCCAGATGGCGGCGAGGCCCACGACCACCGGCAGCGAACCGAGGTCGCCGCCGCGCAGCTTGCGCCAGAACTCGAGCAGATAGCCCTTCAGGCCCTCCTCGCGTACCAGCAGCCGGGGGTCCACCGCGGCGACCGCGCCCCGCGCGGCCGCCTCGTCCTTCGGGCTGTCCTTCTCGATGATGTCGCCGGTCATCGGCCGACCTCCGCGGTGCGCGCCCTGCGGCGGGTCACGGCGTTGTCCGTGGCGCCGGTGATGGCGGAGACGATCTCTTCCTGAGAAGTGGACGCGACGTCGAAGGTGCCGTTGTTGCGGCCCAGCCGGAGCACCGCCACGGTGTCCGCGACCGCCTTGACGTCGGCCATGTTGTGGCTGATGAGGATGACCGCCAGGCCCCGCTCGCGCAGCCGCTCCACCAGGTCGAGCACCTGGGCGGTCTGCTCCACGCCCAGGGCGGCGGTCGGCTCGTCGAGGATCACCAGCCGGGGCTCGCCGAGCATGGAGCGGGCGATCGCCACGGTCTGCCGCTGGCCGCCGGAGAGAGCCGCCACGGGGATCCGGACGCTGGGGATGCGGATGGAGAGGGTGTGCAGCAGTTCGCGGGAGCGGCGCTCCATCTCGATCTCGTCGAGCACCCCGGCGCGGCGGATCTCCCGTCCGAGGAAGAGGTTGCCGACGACGTCGAGGTTGTCGCAGAGCGCGAGGTCCTGGTAGACGGTGGCGATGCCCAGCTCCTGGGCGTCGTGCGGGCGGTTCACCTGGACGGGGCGCCCGCACCACTCGATGACGCCGCCGTCGGCGGGACCGACCCCGGCGATGGTCTTGACGAGGGTGGACTTGCCGGCGCCGTTGTCGCCGACCAGGGCGACCACCTCGCCCGCGTGGACCTCCAGATGCACCTCGGTGAGCGCCTGGACGGCGCCGAAGCGCTTGGAGATCCCGCGCAGGGCCAGTACGGGTTCGTTCGGCACGATGGCCATCTCCGATCTTGGGCAGGGGCCGGCCCTCCGGCCCCGCGGATCGCGGGGGACGTGGCGAGCCGGTCCCCCCGGCGACTGTTCACGGGCGGGCCCGCCGCCGGCGGGGCGCCCCGCAAGGGGCGCTGGGGGTCCCCCCGGACGGAGTCTGGGGGAGGAACTGCGCGACCAACCACAGCCAACCCGCAGTACACAGGCGCACCCCAGCGGAGCGTCCAGGTCACTTCAGGCCCGCCGCCCGGCAGGCCGCCGCGTACTTGGCCGTGCAGATCTTGTCGACCGGCCACAGGCCGTCCTTGACGATCGTGTCCTTGACGTTCTCCTTGGTCAGCGCGATCGGGGTGATCAAGGTGGCCGGAATGCCCTTGGTGGTGGGGCTGTCCACGGTGCCGGCGGCGTCGACCTTCGCGCCGCGGCCGAGGGCGATGGCCATCTCGGCGGCGGCCGCGGCCTCCGGCTCGTACGGCTTGTACACGCTCATGTACTGGTCGCCGCTGAGCACCCGCTGCACGCCGGCGAGCTCGGCGTCCTGGCCGGTGACCGGGGGCAGCGGGTCGACACCGCCGCTCTTGAGCGCGGTGATGGCGCCGCCGGCCATGTTGTCGTTGGCGGCGTAGACGCCGATGATCTTGTCCTTGCCCAGCGAGGAGATCGCGCCGGCCATGTTCTCGTTGGCCTTCTCGGCCAGCCAGCGGTCCACGTCGTAGGACTTGCCGATCTTGACCTTGCCCTCCAGGACGGAGAGCGCGCCCTTCTTGTACGAGGCGGAGTTGGGGTCGGCCTCCCAGCCGTTGAGCATGACGATCTCGCCGTCGCCGGCCTTGGCGCCCAGGGCCTTGAGCAGCGCCCTGCCCTGGACCTTGCCCACCTCCTCGTTGTCGAAGGAGGTGTAGGCGGAGACCGGGCCCTCGGCGAGCCGGTCATAGGCGACGACCGGGATGCCCGCCTTGTCGGCCTTCTTGACCGATCCGGCGGCGGACTTGGAGTCCACCGCGTCCAGGATGATCACGTCCACGCCCTTGGTGATCATGGAGTCCATCTGCTGCTGCTGGCCGGCGACGTCCGACTTGGCGTTGGCGTAGTGCACGGTGCAGTCGGCGCACAGCTCCTTGACGTGCTTGGTGATCAGGCGTCGGTCGAATTTCTCGTAGCGCGCCGTCTGGTCCTCGGGCAGGAGCAGGGCGATGGAGAGCGGGCCGGACTTCTTCTTCTTGACCGTGTCCTTCTTGTCGCCGGCTTCCTTGGCGGTACCACAGGCGGCGAGGGCGGCGGCCATCGATATGGCGGCGGTGGCCATGGCGAAACGACGCACGGAAGCGCTCATGTGGGGTGACCTCCCTGACGAGGCCGCGTCAAAGCGGCCGAGGTGACGGAAAGTCAACTCGGCCTCACTGTTGGCGTCAAGAAGTAAATTCTTAACGAGATGGCAACGGTGCCATTCGTAAGCTGTCTGAACTCAGCACCGCATGGCCGGCCCTCCCAGCCGGCCGATCGTCGGGGAGTTCGGCGCTCTGCGCGCCCCTGTCAGCCCTGCGCCGCCACTCCCGCCGCCCCCACGCCGTCCAGCAGCGGGGCATCGCCCATCTCGCTGAGCACCAGCGCCAGCGCGCCCAGCACCTCGGCCCGGCCGCCGAGCGCGCCCGGCATCACCGACAGCTGACCGGCGGCGCTGGGGATGGCGTACCGCGCCACCGACTCGCGGATCGGGTTGAGCACCAGGTCGCCGGCCTCGGCCAGATGGCCGCCGAGCAGTACCCGGCTGGGGTTGAGCAGGTTGCAGAGGTTGGCCACACCGCTGCCGATGTGCCGGCCCACGTCCGCCACCACCCGGCGGCAGCCGGGGTCGCCCTCCGAGGCCAGCCGCACCATGCGCTCCACCGTCAGATCGGTTCCGTGGCTGGAGTGCAGCAACGGCAGCACATAGCGGGCGGCCGTGAAGGTCTCCAGGCAGCCGCGGTTGCCGCAGCGGCACACCGGCCCGGACTCGTCCAGGGTGATGTGCCCAATCTCGCCGGCGGTGCCACCCGGCCCCCGGTAGATCTGCCCGCTGATCACCAGTCCGGCGCCGACCCCGCTGGCCACCTTGATGTACGCCAGGTCCGCGACCCCCCGGCCGGCGCCCCAGACCAGCTCGCCGAGGGCGCCCAGGTTGGCGTCGTTGTCCACGTGCACCGGGACCCCGAGCCGGGAGGCCAGCTCGTCGCGGGGATTGGTGCCCGCCCAACCGGGCAGGATCGCGGTCGAGCCCAGCACCCCGGACCCCACGTCGATCGGGCCCGGCACCCCCAGCCCCACCCCGATGACCTTGTCCGCGCTGCTGCCGGTGTCCGCGATCAGGCGGCTGACCAGGCGCTCCGCCCGGTCCAGCCCCTGGGCGGCGGAGGCGTCGACATCCAGCGGCTCGGACTCCTCGGCGAGCACCTGGTGGGCCAGGTTGCCCACCGCCACCCGCAGGTGGGTGTGGCCGAAGTCCACGCCGACCACCAGGCCCGCGTCCCCGCTGAGCGAGACGCTGCGCGCCCGCCGGCCGCCCGCCGAGGTCGGGGTGACCTCGACCGTGCCGCCCTCCTTGAGCTCCCGGACGATGTTGGAGACGGTGGCCGCCGACAGCCCGGTCGTGCGGGCGATCTCCGCCTGCGTCAGTGAGCCCGCCATGCGCACCGCGCGCACCACCCGCTCAAGATTGGCCCGGTGCAGCGATGACTGCGATCCCGGAGTCTCCACGCCCATCCACTCCCGCCTCGACGTACGGCACGACAACCGCGCGCTCCCGGATCACGGCGATGGGATCCGGCAGTGTCTCCAACATGTGAACTCTAAGTCGACCCAGCCTGGTCGTCCTCCGTCAAGACCTCGAGGAGCCCGCTTGCACCGGGGGCGCGGCAGGGCGTGCGTGACCCACGCCACAGCGGCGGCGCCGAATGTGGTGTTTCGGTGCCGCCGCGGCGACGTCTGTCTTCAGATGTTCACGTCAGCGGGCCGGCGGGCCGACGGGCCGATCAGGGGGTGGGCTATTTGAGCGCCCCGGCGGTGAGGCCGGCCTGCACCTGGCGCTGGAAGATGATGTAGACGCCGAGGACCGGCAGCATGGCCAGCACCAGTCCGGCGAAGAGTGCGGACCAGTCCCCCCGGTACTGCTGGCTGGCGGCGAGTTCCACCAGGCCCTGGGTGAGGACCTTGTTGTCACCGGTGTTGAGCACCGTGGGCAGCATGTACTGGTTCCACTGCCCCAGGAAGTTGAAGATCCCGACACTGATCAGTCCGGGCTTCGCCATGGGCAGCATCACCTGGAAGAAGGTGCGGGTCTGCGAGGCCCCGTCGAGCATCGCCGCCTCCGCCACCGAGGTGGGCAGGGTCTTGAAGAAGGAGGTGAGGAAGAAGACGGTGAACGGCAGTGAGTAGGCGATGTAGACCAGGATCAGCCCGTGGAAGGTGTTGAGCAGCGCCATGTTCTTCATGACGTAGAACAGCGGCACCAGGGCCAGGATGATCGGGAAGCTCATGCCCCCGACGAAGGTGAAGTAGACGATCCGCTTGCCCGGGAACTCGAAGCGGGCCAGCACATAGGCGGCCATCGAGCCGAGCAGCATGGTGCCGAACAGCGAGCAGCCGACCACCACCACGGTGTTGAGGAAGTAGTCGCCGATGTTCGACTTGCTCCAGGCCCGCGACCAGTTCTCGAAGTGGAGGCTGTTGGGGAGCCCCCAGGGCGAGGTGAGGATCTCGTTGTCGGTCTTCAGCGAGCTCATCACCGCCCACAGCAGGGGCAGGGTGACCATCAGGGCCCAGATCACCAGCACCCCGTGCGAGAAGACGTTCAGCACCCGGCCCTCGCCGCCGGTCCGGCCGGCCGTCGCCGGTCCGGGCAGCGGTCCGGCCTCCGGCGCCTCGTCCTTGCGGATCACACCCCCGAGTTCGGAGGGTTCTGCTTGCGCGGTCACCGAGGCACCCCCAGGTCTGCGGTCATGCGGCGGTCGGGGCGCCGCTGTGCGGTCGGCATCAGTACTCCAGCCGTTCACGCCGGCCGAGCCGGGACACGATCACCGCGAAGATCAGGGTGACCACCAGCATCGCCACCCCGATGGCCGTCGCCCGACCGGCCTGTCCGTCGCGGAACGTCTTGGTGTAGACGTAGTAGCCCATGACCTCGGTGGAGTCGGCCGGGCCGCCCGGTCCCACGGTCATGATCTGCACCACCGCGAAGGCGTCCAGCGCGATGATGCCCATGTAGATCCAGCCGGTCTGCACGGTGTCCCACAGCAGCGGCAGGGTGACCCGGAAGAAGGTGTGGAAGCGGTTGGCGCCGTCCAGCAGCGCGGCCTCGTAGAAGTCCCGGGGGATGGAGCTCATGCCCGCCGAGAAGAGCACCACGTAGAAGCCGACGTTGCTCCAGACCATCACGGCCATCAGGCACCACAGGGCCAGGTCGGGATCGCCCAGCCACAGCTGCTCCAGCGAGTCCAGGCCCACCGCGTCCAGCGCGGCGTTGAGCATGCCGTCGCGCGGGTTGTAGGTGTACTGGAACAGCAGCGCGACGATCGCGATGGACAGCACCTGCGGGAAGAAGTAGACGATCTTGTAGACGCCGGCCCCGCGCACTCCGGAGACCGCCGCGTTCCGCCGGCGCCGGCCGCCGACGTTCAGCATGAAGGCGAAGAACAGCCCCAGCCCCAGCGTGACCAGGGGCAGCACCAGCAGCAGCAGGATGTTGTGGCCGACCGCCGTCCAGAACAGGTCGTCGTGCAGCAGCCAGTCGTAGTTCTTGAACCCGACCATCTTGAAGTTCGAGCTCAGTCCGGTCCAGTCGGTGAACGAGTAGTAGATCGCCTGTACGAACGGGGAGATCACGAAGATCGCGTAGATCGCCAGCGGGGCCGCCAGGAACCCCGCCACGAACCCGTACTTCCGGTACCACCGGAGGAACCGGTGCGGCGGGCGCCGCACCGGGCTCCTGGTTGGATCCGCCCCGGCGGCCGGTACCGCCGGGGACGCACCGGTCTTCATCAGACGTGCTTGAACTTGGCGACGGAGTCGTCCTTGGCGGTGTCGTCGGCGAACTTCTGGATCTTCTTGATCGCCTCGACGGGGGTCATCCGGCCCGCCATCATCTCGCCCAGCGCGCCGATGCCGATCTGCTGCTTCTGCAGCGCCACGTACCAGTCCTGGATCCGCGGGTTGACCACGTTGTCGCCGGCCTGGGTGAGCGCCTCCTGAGCGGAGGTCAGCCCGGAGCTCAGGGAGAGGCCGTCGGTGCCGCCGTTGAAGGAGGTCAGCGAGGAGACCTGCCGGATGAAGTTCTGCGAGGACTTCTTCCCCAGCATGATGCGCAGCAGCTCCATGCCGCCCACCGGGTTCTTGGCGTTCCTGGGCACGATGAACGGCTCACTGCCGGAGGCCCAGATGGTGCCGTACGGCATCTTGTCGCCCTGGTCCAGGCTGGACGGGGCGCCCACGGACATCTCGAAGTCGTCGGGCGTGGTCTTCTTGGACTCGTTCTCCACCCAGGAGCCGTTCGGGATGAACAGCACCTTGCCCTGGTTCCAGGCGGTCTGCGCCTCGATGTGGCTCAGGCTCGGGGAGCCCTTGAGGATGTAGCCCTTGCGGTACAGCTCGTAGTACGCGTCGAAGGCGGCCTTGACGGCGGGGTGCTTCCAGGCGTTGGGCTCCAGGTTGTCGATGGAGTCCATGACCTCCCGCCCGCCGATCTTGGCGATGAACGGGTACAGGCTGAACGGCAGGTAGTACGGGTACTTGCCCGGGTAGGTCCAGCCGGCGATGCCCTTCTTCTTGGCGTCGGCGCACAGGGCGAGCATCTCGTCCCAGGTCTTCGGGTACTCCCAGTCGTTCTTCCGGAGCACCGACTTCGAGTGCCAGACGCCGTAGACGGTGTAGGCGTAGTAGATGATCCAGACCGGCTTCCCGGAGAACTGGCCCATCTCCACCACCCCGGGGCGCAGCGTGTCGCGCACCTTCTTGCTGGGGTCGTCGATCGAGGGGGCGTCCAGCAACGGGGTGAGGTCGGTCAGCTGCTCCTTGCCGACCAGGGTGGAGAAGTCCATCTGCTCGGCACCGGAATTGTCGATCAGATCCGGCGGGGTGCCGCCGTTGAAACGCGGCTGCAGGGTGGTCTGGATCTTCTGGGTGGCCGAATGCTTGATCTTGTCGGCGGCCTTCGGGTACGCCTTCGCGTACTCCTGCTCGGCGTCCTTGGCGTACTGCTGCCCCAGACCACCATCGAAGATGACGACGTCGAGGGGAGCGCTCTCATTGACGGCGAGGGGGTTCTTGGTGGATTTCTTGCCCTTCTCCACCGCGTTGCCGTCGCTGTCGCCACCACTCGCGCAGGCGGACACCAGACCGATGGACGGCACGGTGATCAGCCCGAGCGCAGCAGATCGCTTGATCAGATCTCGGCGGCCGACATCCGAAGTGAATCCCATGCTCAAGTCCTCGCCTTCGAAACTAGGCGGTGACCGGCTCCCGTAAAGCACTCGCCTCCGGCGAGGGGCCCGACACCGCGTGTCAGTTGGAGCGTGAAGCTGAGTGGTGCTGATGGTGGGGCGCCGGGAGCGGGTGCGTAGGAGCGGCGTGGCTGACCAGAGCCGCCCTCCCCCGGGCCGGCTGCCGTGTGGAACGGCCGCTCGGACCCGACAGGTATAGTCCACTTTTCCACGGCTGGGCAAGATCGGTAGCGTTATTGGTCGGCAGTCTTTCCCGAGTTGAGACCTGTTCGACATACCGTAGGGGACTGAAGCCCCAACGGCGTGTTGCCGTGCGGACCTGGATTCGAGAGGCGGCTCCCTGTGGCCCGAAAGAAGCTTCCCCTTGCCACCACCGCGGCGATAACCGCGGTCCTGGCGCTCACCGCGGGCTGCGGCTCCGATGGCGGGTCGTCGGCCGACGACGGCAAGAGCGGCGCGGCGATCGGCAAGGCCATGGCCGAACTGCCCGTCAAGCCCACGGCGCCGCCCACCACTCCGCCGCCCACCGACGAGCCCTCGGACGAGCCGACCGGGGGCAATCCCCTGGTCACCCCGGATGTCCGCATGGGGGACTGCGGTTGGGATTCGGGAAATATGCCCTACGCCCAGGTGAAGATCAAGAATTCCTCTTCGACCAAGCAGGACTACAGCATTTGGGTGGCCTTCACGGACAAGGACGACGAGATCGTCACCAGCGGCATATCCACCGGCAGCATCCTGGTGGACGGGAAGGGCTCGAAGACGGTGACGATCAAGGGCCTCAAGGCGGACGCCGGCAAGAAGGCCAAGACCTGCAAGATCACTCTCGCCAACAAGAAGGCCGCCGCCGGCTGACGCCCCCTCCGGACCCGGACCGCACGCGGCCCGGGTGCCACACCGCACGGACCTCCACGGGGCCGCGCCCGTCTTCGGGCGCGGCCCCGCGCGTGTGCCGGCGTACGGCGGCACCCTGGAGCCCGCGATGCGCGAGGCCCCTCCGCCCGGGTCACGCTCCCGAGCGCGCGCGGACTCCCACCACACCGGCGCCGTAAACCTGTTGCCGGTAAAGATCACGTGAAAAGATCTCGGAGCCGGCGTGGCCCGCCCCTGAACACGCGGCGCCGCGCACTCCACTGATCACTCGTTGGGAGTACTACGTGGTCCGAGTTCCTGGCCGTCACCGCGGCCGCACCCTGGCGCGGCTGACGACCGCGGCGATAGCCGCCGCACTGATCGGCACCTCCGCCACAGTCGCCGACGCGGCTGTCCCGGCCCCTGTGAAGACCGCGCGGAAGGCCACCGCGCCGACCCCCGCCCCGATCCTGCCGCTCAACGGCTCGGTCGTCTCCGGCGACCTGTACCAGTACCAGCCCAACGGCCGCGGCGGCCTGAAGCCCCGCCAGTTGGTGACCGACAGCTGGCAGAGCCTGGACGCCTCGGTGCAGATCGCCGACGGCAAGAAGACCGGGCTCTACTTCCGCACCCTCAGCCACACCCTGGGCTACAGCAACGGCTCCGAAACCACCTGGATCCCGGGCGACTGGGCCCAGTACGACCTGCTGCGCTCGGTGGGCAACGTGGGCGGCGCCCGCCAGGCGGACCTGCTGGCCCGGGACCGCTCCGGTGTGCTCTGGCTCTACCTGGCCAAGGACGACCACACACTGACCGGCCGCAAGCGGGTCGGCCCGGGCTGGAACACGTACACCCAGATGGCGGGCCAGGGCGACCTGACCGGTGACGGCAAGGCCGACCTGGTGGCCGCCGACCGGGCCGGGAAGCTGTGGCTGTACAAGGGCACCGGCGACTACAAGAAGCCGTTCGCCAAGCGCACCCTGGTCGGCGGTGGCTGGAACCAGTTCAACCACCTGCTGTCCACCGGCGACCTGACCTTCGACGGCAAGGCCGACCTGCTGGCCCGCGACAAGGCCGGCGCCCTGTGGCTCTACACCGGCACCGGCAAGGCGTCCGCGCCGTTCAAGACGAAGAAGAAGATCGGCAACTCCGGCTGGAACCAGTACGTCCAGCTGTTCTGATCACCGGCCACCCGGCCGAACCCGGACATGAAGCGGGCCGCACCCCCTCCCCGGGGGGTGCGGCCCGCCCTCGTCCCAGTCCGCCTCGACCCGCTCGCCGGCCTCACCGGCGTCCGAGCCGCGCCGTGTGCGTCACCGGCCGTCTTGACCATGCGCTCGTGCGGCCCCGCGGGGAACCGGTGAGCCGGCGGGCCTCACCGCGACGCTGTCTCCTAGAGAGAGGCCCACCAGGTCGAGGGCGTCGCGGCGGTGTAACCCAGCGACTCGTACAGCGGCCTGCCCAGCTTCGAAGCGGTGAGGGTGAGCGGCAGCTCCGCGAGGTGGGCGAGGGAGCCGAGCATGACGGCCCGGCCCACACCGCGCGACCGGAACGCGGGCGAGGTACCGACCCAGTAATGGCCGCCGACACCGTCGTCCACGATGCTGACGCAGGCTCCCGCGGCCACACCGTCGCACAAGGCGAGGAACACATCCACGCCCGGCTGCCCGATCAGTGCCATCGGGAACAGCTCGCCGGGGCGGTAGGGCTCGAATCCGGTCAGCTCGAAGCCCTCGATCACGATCCGCTCGGCCGCCTGGAGGTCCTCGGGCCGCCGTACCCGGATCACGTCCAGCGCCGGTTCACCGACCGGCCCGGGCGGGCGCAGCATGATCGGCATCTGCCAGTTGCGCATGCCCAGGTGGCTCAGGTCGGTCGAGCCGAACGGATCCTCGGCGTTCACCGGGCCCGCGGCCTGGCGGGCCAGCTCGCTCAACTCGGCCAGTTCACCCGGGTCGAGGTCGGGCTCCTGGATCAGGATCCGCGTGCCCGCCCGCTCGTCGCCGCAGGCCGCGACGAATCCGCGGCGCCGGATCACCTCATGCCCCCGGCTTCGGCCGATCGCGGTCCAGAAGGCGGCGGAGTGGCGGGCCTGACCCGTCGCCGCCTGGGCCGGGGTCGTGGGCTGGTCGATCGAAGTGGATCCGGTTGTCATGGCGTCTACATTAGTGCGGAATTGGCCCCTCGCACGGGCCAATTCCTTGCGACCCGGCTGGGCCACCTGGCGGGCCAAGCCGACGGGCCGCACCCCCTCCCGGGAGTGCGGCCCGTTTCGCTGCCACGGTCGTGGCGACCCGCTTACTTGCGGATCAGCGAGCGCAGCACGTACTGCATGATGCCGCCGTTGCGGTAGTAGTCCGCCTCACCGGGGGTGTCGATGCGGACGACCGCGTCGAACTCGACGCCGGTGTCCGTGGTCACCTTGACGGTGCGCGGGGTGCTGCCGTCGTTCAGCTCGGTGATGCCGGTGAAGGAGAAGGTCTCCTCGCCGGTCAGGCCCAGGCTCTCGGCCGAGGCGCCCTCCGGGAACTGGAGCGGCAGCACGCCCATGCCGATGAGGTTCGAGCGGTGGATGCGCTCGTAGGACTCGGCGATGACGGCCTTGACGCCGAGCAGCGCGGTGCCCTTGGCGGCCCAGTCGCGGGAGGAGCCGGAGCCGTACTCCTTGCCCGCCAGGACGACCAGCGGGATGCCGGCGGCCTGGTAGTTCTGGGAGGCGTCGTAGATGAACGACACCGGAGCGCCGTCCTGGGTGAAGTCGCGGGTGAAGCCGCCCTCGGTGCCCGGCGCGATCTGGTTGCGCAGGCGGATGTTGGCGAAGGTGCCGCGGATCATCACCTCGTGGTTGCCGCGGCGGGAGCCGTACGAGTTGAAGTCGCGGCGCTCCACACCGTGCTCGGTGAGGTACTTGCCGGCCGGGGTGTCGGCCTTGATGGCACCCGCCGGGGAGATGTGGTCGGTGGTGACCGAGTCGCCCAGCTTGGCGAGCACCCGGGCGCCGGTGATGTCCGCGACCGGGGCCGGGTCCATCGTCATGCCCTCGAAGTACGGGGGCTTGCGCACGTAGGTGGACTGCGGGTCCCACTCGAAGGTGTTGCCGGTCGGGATCGGCAGCGCCTGCCACTGGGCGTCGCCCGCGAAGACGTCCTGGTAGGAGCTGGAGAACATGTCCTGGCCGATCGCGGAGGCGACGACCTCGTTGACCTCGGCCTCGGAGGGCCAGATGTCCTTGAGGTAGACCGGGTTGCCCTCGTTGTCGGTGCCCAGCGCGTCCTTGGTGATGTCCACCTTCATGGAGCCGGCGATGGCGTACGCGACGACCAGCGGCGGGGAGGCCAGGTAGTTCATCTTGACGTCGGGGTTGATCCGACCCTCGAAGTTGCGGTTGCCGGAGAGCACCGAGGTGACGGCGAGGTCGTGGTCGTTGACCGCCTTGGAGACCTCCTCCGGCAGCGGGCCGGAGTTGCCGATGCAGGTGGTGCAGCCGTAGCCGACGAGGTTGAAGCCCATCTTGTCGAGGTACGGAGTGAGGCCGGCCCGGTCGTAGTAGTCCATGACGACCTTGGAGCCCGGGGCGAGCGTGGTCTTCACCCACGGCTTGCGGGACAGGCCCTTCTCGACCGCCTTCTTGGCCACCAGGGCGGCGGCGACCATGACGTACGGGTTCGAGGTGTTGGTGCAGGAGGTGATCGCGGCGACGGTGACCGCGCCGTGGTCGATCTCGTAGGTCGAGCCGTCGGGGGCGGTGACCGTGGTCGGGCGGGTCGGCACGCCGTTGGCGGGGGCCGGGGCGTCGGAGGCCGGGAAGGACTCCTGGCCCGCCTCGTCGCCGTCGGAGACGTAGTTGAGCACATCGCGCTCGAACTGCTGCGCGGCCTGGGCCAGGATGATGCGGTCCTGCGGGCGCTTGGGGCCGGCGATCGACGGGACGACCGTCGACAGGTCCAGCTCCAGCTTCTCGGAGAAGTCCGGCTCGGCGGCCGGGTCCAGCCACAGGCCCTGCTCCTTGGCGTACGCCTCGACCAGCGCGACCTGCTGCTCGCTGCGGCCGGTCAGACGCAGGTAGTTCAGGGTCTCGTCGTCGATCGGGAAGATCGCGGCGGTGGAACCGAACTCCGGCGACATGTTGCCGATGGTGGCGCGGTTGGCCAGCGAGGTGGCGGCGACGCCCTCACCGTAGAACTCGACGAACTTGCCGACCACACCGTGCCGGCGCAGCATCTCGGTGATGGTGAGCACCAGGTCGGTGGCGGTGGTGCCGGTGGGCAGCTCGCCGGTCAGCTTGAAGCCGACGACCCGCGGGATGAGCATGGAGACCGGCTGGCCCAGCATCGCGGCCTCGGCCTCGATGCCGCCGACGCCCCAGCCCAGCACACCGAGGCCGTTGACCATGGTGGTGTGCGAGTCGGTGCCGACCAGGGTGTCGGGGTAGGCCTGGCCGCCCCGGACCATGACCGTGCGGGCCAGGTGCTCGATGTTGACCTGGTGGACGATGCCGGTGCCCGGCGGGACGACCTTGAACTCGTCGAAGGCGGTCTGGCCCCAGCGCAGGAACTGGTAGCGCTCCTTGTTGCGGCCGTACTCCAGCTCGACGTTCTGCGCGAAGGAGTCCGGGGTGCCGAACTTGTCGGCGATCACCGAGTGGTCGATGACCAGCTCGGCCGGCGCCAGCGGGTTGATCTTCGCCGGGTCGCCACCGAGCTCCTTGACGGCCTCGCGCATGGTGGCGAGGTCCACCACACAGGGCACACCGGTGAAGTCCTGCATGATCACGCGGGCCGGCGTGAACTGGATCTCCTGGCTCGGCTGGGCCTGGGAGTCCCAGCCGCCGAGCGCGCGGATGTGGTCGGCGGTGATGTTCGCGCCGTCCTCGGTGCGGAGCAGGTTCTCCAGGAGGACCTTGAGGCTGTACGGCAGCCGGGCCGAGCCCTCTACCTTGTCCAGCCGGAAGATCTCGTACGACTCGTCGCCCACCTGCAGCGTGCTGCGGGCGTCGAAGCTGTTCGCCGACACGGCAGTCTCCTTCTTGCGTGATCTCGCGTACCACCGCAATCCTGCCGTCGCAGGGCCTTGCCCATTCGATAAGGTATGCCTAACTTAGGCTCGCCTTACCGAGAGTGGACGCGGTACGTCTCTCGGCAGATATCTCGATGTCGAGATAACCCTAGTACATCGACGCCGCCGGGTCATGTGCTGCCCCGCCCCTCCGCCGGCACACCCGCTTGGACACCGCGGCCGCGTGCGGCCCCCAGCGGCTCGATCGAGCCCGCGCCGGCGCGGCAGGTCGACGGGGCCACCGAGGCGGACGAGCCGACGGCCACCGCCGGCGTCCCGGCACGTGCGTCAGCGTCCCTGAAGGGCCTTGTGGGCGCCGTAGGCTTCGATGAAGGCCTGAACCGCCTGCGCGTTGTTCGCGAAGGACGAGGACCGCCACTTGGACTTTCCGCCGTTGCTGTAGGCGAGGTCGATCCACACCGAGATGCTCACGGTCGAACTGTCGGAGAAGGTGCTTCCGCGCACCTGCAGCGTGATTCCCGCGAGATCTCGGAAATCGACGATCGTCAGCGGCTTGTGCTCACTCGTGTATTCGACGGCGGTGTCAGGGGTGATGACCAGGAGCGGGTCCGGATCATCCGATGTCCCGTGGAAGAAGCCGGACAGTTTCCCGCGCTTCTTGGTGAAGACGTGCCAATCCGCTGGTACGGGGCCTTGGCGCGCCTGCCCGAGGATCGTTTCCGGATCGGTCATGCCACCTCCGGTGTCTGCCACCGCCGGCCGGCACGGCCAGGGCTAAGAAGGATTCTTCATCCCCTGCTGGACGCACGCCACTCCAGCGGTTTCCTCACCGGTGAGCGCCTGTCACGCCACCGCGCACACCAGGACCGCGACGGACACCCCCAGGTAGCCGCCGGGGAACGCGATGGTGCGGTAGACGCGGGAGCGGACATGGAAGACCATGGCGCCGACATAGAACAGCACCAGCCCCACCGCGGCGGCGACGCGGATGTACGGGACCCCCAGCAGCCCCAGCAGCAGCCCGCCGGCGCCCGCGGCCTTGAGCGCGGCCAGCCAGGGCAGCCAGGACGCCGGAACCCCCACCTCCGCCGAGTTGGCCAGCACGAAACGGGCTTTCAGCAGGTCGGCGACGGCGATCCCGGCATGGGCCGCGATCGCGGCACAGGTGATGACCAGACAGGCGGTGGGCATGCGCCTCTCCTCTCGAACACATCGGTGCGGTGAGCCCCGCGGGTGCACGCCTGAGGCGCCGGCAGCGCCGCCGCGGCCCGGCTGCCGCGCGGACGGTGGCGGCGCCCGGCGCTCCACTGCCCGCAGGGGTGGCCCAGGACCGCGGCGAACCGCTGCCCAGCTCGTGCCACCAGCCTTGCCGAGCCCCTCCTTGGCGTCCAATACCTGCTTCTATAACCTGCCGGCATGGATGTGGACACCCGGTTGCTGCGCTCCTTCGTCGCCGTGGCCGAGGAGGGGAGCCTCACCCGTGCCGCGGAGCGGCTGTATGTCTCCCAGCCGGCGCTGACCAAGCAGATCCGGCAGTTGGAGGGGCGGCTCGGGGTCCCGCTGTTCACCCGCTCCCGGGCCGGGATGGCCCTGACCGAACCGGGGCGGACCCTGGCCCAGCGGGCTCCCGCCCTGCTGGCGGAGTGGGACCGGACCCTGCGGGAGACCAGGGGCGCGGCCGACCGGGCGGCCCGGGTGCTGCGCGTCGGCTTCCTGGCCAGCGCCGCCAATGAGGCGACCTCGCGGATCGTCGCCGAGTTCGGCCGCCGGCGCCCGGGCTGGCGCGTCGAGATGCGGCAGGCCGCCTGGTCGGATCCGAGCGCCGGACTCGCCGAGGGCGACGTGGACGTCGCCCTCCTGCGGCTGCCCTTCCCCGGTCAGCAGGCGCTGCGGGTGGAGGTGCTGTTCAGCGAGGACCGCTGGATCGCGCTGCCGGCCGGGCACCCGCTGGCCGGCCGCGAGCTGATCGCCTTCCGGGAGCTGTGGGACGAGCCGTTCGTGGCCGCCCCGGCCGAGTCGGGCCGGTGGCGGGAGTACTGGCTGGCCACCGAGGAGCGCCAGGGCCGGCCGGCGCGGATCGGCGCCGTCACCGACCAGCCCGACGATTGGCTGAGCGCGATCGCCAACGGCTACGGCATCGCCCTGGCCCCCGCGTCCGCCGCCCGCTTCTACGCCCGCCCCGGGATCGTCTACCGCCCGGTCAGCGGGGTCGGGCCCAGCCGGGTCGGGGTCGCCTGGTCCCCCGCCGACGACGGCGACCCGGTGGTGCGGGAGTTCGTCCGCTGCTGCCTGGAGCTCGGCTCGGCGAGCGGCGGCCCCACCGCCTGACGCCGCCCGCGCGCGGAGCCGCGGCTCCCCGTACCTCGGGTGCCGGGCGCGTACCGGATGAGGACGGCGCCGCCCGGCCGCAGACTGGTGGGGAAGCCCGCCTTCCGCGCAGGACGCGGCGGGGCGGCGGCCGCGAGACGGAAGGGACCACCGGCTCATGTTCGGAAGCACCAAGGCGTTCAGCAGCTTCGCAGTGGACGACATCGCCAAGGCCAAGGACTTCTACGACACGGTGCTGGGGCTGCGGGTGAGCGAGCGGCACGGCCTGCTGACGCTGCACATCGCCGGCAGCGCGCCGGTGCTGGTCTACCCCAAGGAGGACCACCGGCCGGCCGGCTTCACCGTCCTCAACTTCCCGGTGGAGGACGTGGAGCCGGTCGTCGACGAACTGGTGCGGCGGGGGGTCGTCTTCGAGCGGTACGAGGGCTTCGACCAGGACGCCAAGGGCATCGCCCGCGGCGAGGGCCCGGACATCGCCTGGTTCAAGGACCCGGCCGGCAATGTGCTCGCGGTGCTGAAGCCGAACTGATCCCGGCCTGCCGGGACCGGCACCGCCCGGACCGTCCCCGCGGCCGACTTCCGCCGGGCGCCTGGCCGCAAGCGGTTCACCGCCGTGCCGGTACGGCACTCCACCCCCAGGTGAAGCCGCTGCGCCGGATGGCCCACCCGAAACTTCGACATCTCATATGTGAGATAGCATCATTAGTATGACAGACGCTTACCTCACGCGTATCGGCAAGCTCATTCGCGACGCCCGCCAGCACCGGGGATGGACCCAGTCCCAGCTGGCGGAGGCTCTGGGCACCAGCCAGAGCGCGGTCAACCGCATCGAGCGGGGCAACCAGAACATCAGTCTTGAGATGATCGCCCGCATCGGCGAGGCACTGGACAGCGAGATCGTCTCGCTGGGCTATGCCGGTCCGATGCACCTGCGGGTCGTCGGTGGGCGCCGTCTGTCGGGCAGCATCGATGTCAAGACGAGCAAGAACGCCTGTGTCGCCCTGCTGTGCGCCTCGCTGCTCAACTCCGGCCGCACCACCCTGCGCCGGGTGGCCCGGATCGAGGAGGTCTACCGGATCCTGGAGGTGCTGGCCAGCATCGGGGTGCGGGCCCGCTGGATCAACGACGGGGCCGACCTGGAGATCGTGCCGCCGGCCGAGCTGGACCTGGACTCCATGGACACCGAGGCCGCCCGCCGCACCCGCAGCGTCATCATGTTCCTCGGGCCGCTGCTGCACCGGATGGACCGGTTCCGGATCCCCTACGCGGGCGGTTGCGACCTGGGCACCCGTACCGTGCAGCCGCACATGACCGCGCTGCGCCACTTCGGCCTGGAGGTCACCGCCACCGACGGTACGTACCACGCCGAGGTGGACCGTACCGTCTCCCCCACCCGGGCGATCGTGCTGACCGAGCGCGGCGACACGGTGACCGAGAACGCGCTGCTGGCCGCCGCCCGCTACGACGGGGTCTCGGTCATCCGGAACGCCTCCTCCAACTACATGGTCCAGGACCTGTGCTTCTTCCTGGAGGAGCTGGGCGTCCGAGTGGACGGCATCGGCACCACCACGCTCACCGTGCACGGCGTGGCCGAGATCGACCGCGATGTCGACTACGCGCCCTCCGAGGACCCGGTGGAGGCGATGAGCCTGCTGGCCGCGGCCGTGGTCACCGAGTCCGAACTGACCATCCGGCGGGTGCCGGTGGAGTTCCTGGAGATCGAGCTGGCGGTCCTGGAGGAGATGGGCCTGGACCACGAGCGCGGCGCGGAGTACCCGGCGGACAACGGGCGGACCCGGCTGGTCGACCTGACGGTGCGGCCGTCCAAGCTCAGCGCACCGCTGGACAAGATCCACCCGATGCCCTTCCCCGGCCTGAACATCGACAACGTGCCGTTCTTCGCGGCCATCGCCGCCACCGCGCAGGGCTCGACGCTGATCCACGACTGGGTCTACGACAACCGCGCCATCTACCTCACCGACCTCAACCGGCTCGGCGCCCGGGTGAAGTTGCTGGACCCGCACCGGGTGCTGGTGGAGGGCCCGACCCGGTGGCGCAGCGCGGAGATGATGTGCCCGCCCGCACTGCGCCCGGCGGTGGTGGTGCTGCTGGCGATGATGGCCGCGGAGGGCACCTCGGTACTGCGCAACGTGTATGTCATCAACCGGGGTTACGAGGACCTGGCGGAGCGGCTGAACTCCATCGGCGCGCAGATCGAGATCTTCCGCGACATCTGACGGCCGGAACGCCGCCGCGCCCCGCCCGGCGCGCGAAGGCGGGCACGCCGTTCAGTGCCACTCCCAGCGCAGTGCGCGGAAGCCGGGCCCGGGGTCCTCGAAGACCGCGTGCGCCCGGCCGGCGGCGCTGATCCACACCGGTTCCGCGGAGACCGGCTCCCCGGTGGCCGCGGCGCTGCTGCAGCGCAGGCAGCGCACCGGTACGGCGTCGGGGTGGAAGGCGACCTCCAGGGTGTAGAGCCGGGCGGGGGCGCGGAATCCGCGTCCGCACTCGCGGCTGGGGCGCCCGCTGCCGGGAAACCGCAGGGTGTACTCCACCAGCGTGGTCTCGCCCGCGGAGAGGGTGCGGTCCAGGAACAGCTCCGCCACCACCAGCGGAACGCTGCGGTCCGAACGCAGCCGCCCCAGACGGGCGTTGCGTACCTCCGCGAACTCGGGCAGCTCCCGGTCGGGGTCCTCGCCGCTGAGCACCACCACGCAGCGGTCCACCCGCTCCCGGGTGGCCTGGAGGGTCAGCCGGGTGGTCAGCCGGGCCGCGGTGCCCTGGGCGTCGAGTTCGTACGCGTCATGGGCGGCGACCCGCAGCAGGCCGTCGTCGGTGCTGCCCAACTCGGCCAGCAGCTCGGGGAGGCTCGCGTACTCCCGCCACAGGTGCTCGGTCTCCAGCACCTCGGTGCCCCGGTTGACCCAGCGGCCCCGGGGGCGGCGCGGGCCGAGCAGCGAGACCAGGCCGTCGGTGGGGATGCCCAGCAGTTCCTCCAGCAGCCGGACCGCCTGCCGGGACTGGGGCCGCTCGGGGCGGCTGCGGCCGCGTCGCCAGTAGCTGAGCGTGGTGACGCTGATCTCCACCCCGCGCTCGGCGAGCCGGTGCTGGATACGTTCCAGGCTCAGCCCGCTGGCCCGCACGGCGGCGTCCAGAGCCGCCTCGAAGGGGCCGTTGCGGAGCGCGTCGAGGAGTTCCGCGGGCAGTTCCCGCGGCGGTGGTGGTGCGGGGTTGGGGACCAGGAGCCGCTGGCCCTGGTCCGTCTGTCTGACTCGTGTTCGGTCGCTGATGGACACCATGGATTGCCTCCCGCACCGACGTCGCGCGCCTCGGGGTGGGGGGCGCTGCCTGTGACCGCGTTGTCGCAGGGGATGGAATGGGGTCACATGCTAGCCACGGGCTGTCCGGATAGCGACGAGACAGCAGTCACTCTATGAACAGTTTTGACCAAAGCTCGATGTTGGGCAGGGGCATGGCCGGGCGCAGAACGGGGGTCGGGATCTTCACAGCGTCCCGCAATTAAACAGACTTGGCGCTTTGTTGACCCGGGATACCGGCGGCGGCCACGCTCCCGGCCCATGAAGAGAACCGTGCTCGCCGGATCGCTGTCGCTTGCCGTCAGCGGCCTGCTGATAGCCGCCGGCGTGGGAACCCCCGCCTCCGCGGCCGACACCGGTCGGCCCCACACCCCGAAGGCCAGCAAGACGCAGGCCGTCAAGGACGCTCGCGAGTCGATCGCCGCCCACCCGCAGGCGGTCCGCGCCAGCTCCCACGACACGTTCACGTCGGCCGCCGTGCAGGTCGACAAGGACGGCACCCGCCATGTGCACATGCGCCGCGAGTACCGCGGCCTGCCCGTGCTGGGCGGCGACGTCATCGTGCACTCCGCGCCCAGCGGCGCGTTCCGGGAGAGCACCCTGGGCCTCAAGAAGAGCCTGTCCCTGGCGGTCACGCCCAAGGTCAGCGCCGAGCGGGCGGAGGCCCTGGCGCAGCGGATGTTCCAGGGCAAGCGCTCCAAGACCTCCAGCAAGCTGGTGGTCGACGCGCTCTCCGGCACCCCGCGGCTGGCCTGGCAGGTCACCGTCGACGGCATCGCTCCGGACCAGTCGCCGAGCCACTACAACGTGCTGGTGGACGCCCTGACCGGCAAGGCCGGGCAGACCTGGAACGCCTTCCACACCGCCGACGGCACCGGCCACGGCTACCAGGTGGGCGACGTCCCGCTGAGCACCACCGCGGTCTCCGGTGGCTACCAGCTCAAGGACGCCACCCGCGGCAACGGGGAGACCCGGGACGCGCAGAACCTGACGGCGACCAACGACAGCCCGCCGGCCGGCTGGGGCAAGGCGTTCACCGACACGGACAACGTGTGGGGCAACGGCAGCCTCAGCGACCGCGCCACCGTCGCCGCCGACGCGCACTTCGGCATCCAGGCGACCTGGGACTACTACAAGAACGTGCACGGCCGCAGCGGCATCAAGAACGACGGTGTCGGCGCCCGCTCGTTCGTGCACTACGGCAACAACTACGCCAACGCCGGCTGGGACGACACCAGCTTCAGCATGATCTACGGCGACGGCGCCCCCGGCGACAAGCCGTTCACCGAGATCGACGTGGCCGGCCACGAGATGAGCCACGGCGTCACCTCGGCCACCGCCAACCTGAACTACTACGGTGAGTCCGGCGGCCTGAACGAGTCGACCAGCGACATCTTCGGCACCCTGGTGGAGTTCAACGCCAACAGCGCGGCGGACACCCCCGACTACCTCATCGGCGAGAAGATCAGCACCACGCCGCTGCGGTTCATGGACGACCCGAAGAAGGACGGTGTCTCGCAGAGCTGCTGGAACACCAACACCAAGAACCTGGACCCGCACTACTCCTCGGGTGTGGGCAACCACTTCTTCTACCTGCTGGCGGTCGGCTCCGGCTCCTCCAAGTGGGGCAACAGCCCGACCTGTGACGGCGGCACGGTCACCGGCATCGGCAACGACGCCGCGGGCAAGATCTGGTACCGCGCGCTCACCACCTACATGACCTCGACCACCACCTACGCGCAGGCCCGTACCGCGAGCGTCAAGGCCGCGATCGACCTGTACGGCGCGAGCAGCACCCAGTGCGCCGCGGTGGAGAAGGCGTGGAACGGCGTGTCCGTCGCCGCGACCTCCACCACCTGCGGGGGCGGTGGCACCACCCCGCCGCCGAGCGGCTCCAACCTGCTGGCCAACCCGGGCTTCGAGTCGGGCGCGGTCAACTGGAGCTCCAGCTCCGGCGTGATCACCAACGACACCAGCGGCCAGCCGCACTCCGGCTCGTACTACGCCTGGCTGGACGGCTACGGCTCCTCGCACACCGACACCCTGTCCCAGTCGGTGACCATCCCGTCCACCGCGGCGGCGCCCAAGCTCAGCTTCTACCTGCTGATCGACACCAAGGAGTCGGGCACCACGGCGTACGACACGCTGAAGGCGCAGGTCGTCTCCGGTACGACCACCACCACCCTGGCGACGTACTCCAACGCGACGCCGGGCGGCTACGCCCTGAAGACCCTTGACCTGTCGGCGTTCAAGGGCAAGACCGTCACGATCAAGTTCACCGGTACCGAGGACTCGTCCGCGGCCACCAGCTTCCTGATCGACGACACCGCGGTCACCACCGGCTGAGCCTCCTCCCCAGGCCCTGCCCGGGCCCGGCCGGTTCCCACCGGCCGGGCCCGCACGCGTGTGTGCGGGCCCGCCCCTGACGGGTCAGGCCCGGTCCGCGGGCCTCAGCCGGGCGGCGCGGCGGCGCCCCGCCCTCCGGCCCGGTCCGGAGCGGTTCGGACCGGCTTCGCCCCGGCGGCCGGTCCGCGGGCTCAGTCGGGCAGCACGGCGATGCCGTCCAGTTCCACCAGGGCCGTCTCGTCCCACAGCCGCACCACCCCGACCACCGCCATCGCCGGATAGTCCCGGCCGGCCAGCTCCCGCCAGATGCGGCCCAACTCCGCGGCGTGCGCCCGGTAGTCGGCCACGTCCACGGCGTAGACGGTCACCCGGGCCAGCCGCTCCGGGCCGCCGCCGCAGGCGCGCAGCGCGGCCAGCAGACCGCCCAGCGCCCGGCGGAACTGCTCGGGCAGGGTGGCGCCGGTGATCCGGCCCTCCGCGTCCAGGGCGGTCTGCCCGGCCAGGAAGACCAGCCGGCCCCCGGTGGCGGTGACCGCGTGGCTGAAGCCGGCGGCCGGTGCGAGGCCGTCCGGGTTCACCCGCTCCAGGCTCACCGGTACAGCTCCCTGGCGATGATGGTGCGCTGGACCTCGGTGGCGCCCTCGTAGATCCTCGGCGCGCGCACCTCGCGGTACAGGTGCTCCAGCAGGTGCCCGCGGCGCAGTGCCCGGGCCCCGTGGATCTGCACCGCGGCGTCCACCACGTACTGCGCGGTCTCGGTGGCCAGCAGCTTGGCCATGGCCGAGCGCCGGGCGACATCGGGGGCGCCGGCGTCCAGGGCCTCGGCCGCCGCGTACACCAGCAGCCGGGCGGCCTCGGTGCGGGTGGCCATCTCGGCGAGCTGGTGGGAGACGGACTGCAGGTCCCGCAGCGGCCCGCCGAAGGCCCGGCGCTCGGCCGCGTACGCCAGGGACGCCTCCAGGGCGGCCTGCGCCATGCCCACCGCGAAGGCGCCGACACTGGGCCGCAGCAGGTTCAGGGTGCGCATGGCCAGCTGGAAGCCCCCGTCCACGCCGCCCAGCACATCGGCGCCGGTGACCGGGGTGCCGTCGAAGCCCAGGCTGCCGATCGGGTGCGGGCTGAGCATGTCCAGCGGGCGGCCGGTCAGCCCGGGCCGGTCCGCGGGGACCAGGAACGCGGTGATGCCGCGGGCGCCCGCCTCCTCGGTGGTGCGGGCGAAGACGGTGTACAGGTCGGCGCCCGGGGCGTTGGAGATCCAGGTCTTCTCGCCGGACAGCCGCCAGCCGCCGCTCCGGTCCGGTACGGCCCGCAGGGTGAGCGCCGCCGCGTCCGAGCCGGCCTCCGGCTCACTAAGCGCGAAGGCGGTGACCGCCCGGCCGGCCCTGATCTCCGGCAGCCAGCGCCGGGTCTGCTCGGGGGTGCCGGCGAGCGCCAGCGGATAGCCGCCCAGCGCCTGGAGGGCCAGCGCGGTCTCCGCCTCGGTGCACTCGGCGGCCAGCGACTCGCGCAGCAGGCACAGCCGTAGCGCGGGCACCCGGCCCCGCTCGGGGAAGAGCCGGGCCAGCAGGCCCGACGCGCCCAACTCCGCCACCAGCGGGCGGTCGATCCGCCCTTCCGTTGACGGAACGGACCGCTCCGCCAGTGGACGCAGCCGCTCGGCGGCGAGTGTGCGCAGTTCGGCGCACCATTTCTGCTGCTCCGGATCGAGTGCGAATGCCGCCACCGGGCGCCCTCCCTCGGCTCGTTATCGCGATCTGTTGACTGTCGTCACCAACACGTTACGCTGACGGAGCGACTTCAGGGCAGACTCACGTCACCGCTGGGAGGCGCGACCACGATGGAGCTGGGGCCTTCGGCACATGTCGACACCTTCGCCCGGGATCATCTTCCGCCCCCCGACCAGTGGCCACAGCTGCTGCTGGGCCCCGCGGACGAGCGCTACCCGGACCGACTGAACTGCGGCGCCGAGCTGTTGGACGGCACCGTGGCCCGGCTCGGCCCGCACCGACCCGCGCTGCGCGAGGCCACCGGCGAGACCTGGAGCTACGGGCAGCTCCAGGAGCGGGTGGACCGCCTCGCGCACACCCTCACCCGGGAGTTGGGCGTGGTGCCGGGCAACCGGGTGCTGCTGCGCGGCCCCACCACCCCCTGGCTGGCCGCCTGCTGGCTGGCGGTGATGAAGGCCGGCGCCGTGGCGGTGACCGTCCTGGCCTCGCACCGCGCCGGGGAGTTGGCCGCCATCTGCGAGATCGCCCAGGTGCGCCACGCGCTGTGCGACGCCCGCTGCGCGGAGGACCTGGTGCGGGCCCGGGTGCCGGGGCTGCGGATCACGGAGTACGGCGGCCGGTCGCCGGGGGACCTGCTGCGGCGCGCCCCGGCCCACCCCGCCCCGTACCAGGCGGTGCCCACCTCGGCGGACGACGTGGCGCTGATCGCCTTCACCTCCGGCACCACCGGCCGGCCCAAGGGCTGCATGCACTTCCACCGCGATGTGCTGGCCATCGCCGACACCTTCTCCGCCCGGGTGCTGCGCCCGCGCCCGGACGACGTGTTCGCCGGCAGCCCCCCGCTGGGCTTCACCTTCGGCCTGGGCGGCCTGGTGGTCTTCCCGCTGCGGGCCGGCGCCTCGGTGCTGCTCGGCGACTGGGGCGGCCCCGCCCGGCTGCTCGACGACGTCCAACACCACCGGATATCGGTGCTGTTCACCGCACCGACCGCCTATCGGGCGATGCTCGGCCGACTCAGCGCGTACGACACCTCCAGCCTGCGCCGCTGCGTCTCGGCCGGCGAGAACCTGCCCGCCGCCACCTGGCGCGAGTGGTACGCGGCCACCGGGCTGCGCATCATCAACGGCATCGGCGCCACCGAACTGCTGCACATCTTCATCTCCGCGGCCGACGACCGGATCCGGCCGGGCACCACCGGGCTGCCGGTCCCCGGCTACCAGGCACGCGTGGTGGACTCCGAGGGCCGGCCGCTGCCGGACGGCGAACCGGGGCTGCTGGCGGTGCGCGGCCCCACCGGCTGCCGCTACCTGGCCGACGAACGCCAGCGCGACTATGTACGCGACGGCTGGAACCTCACCGGGGACACCTACGTCCGCGAACCCGACGGCTACTTCCGCTTCGTCGCCCGCGCCGACGACATGATCATCTCGGCCGGCTACAACATCGCGGGCCCCGAGGTGGAGGAGGCCCTGCTGCGGCATCCGCAGGTGGCGGAGGCGGCGGTGGTCGGGCGTCCGGACCCGGACCGCGGCATGGCGGTGGTGGCCCATGTGGTGCTGCGCGGCGGGGCGCCCGGCGGCCAGGAGACCGCCGACGCCCTGCGCGCCTTCGTCCGGGCCGAGTTGGCCCCGTACAAGTGCCCGCGCGCGTTCGTCTTCCAGGACGCCCTGCCGCGCACCCCGACCGGCAAGCTCCAGCGCTTCCGGCTGCGCGGTGGCCGCGGTGGCTAGGGATGTCCGGAGAGGGGCCGCGCGGTCGGGAGCCGGACCCGGGTGGAAGGGACTCCGCGCCGGACGGTGGGAGCCGCACCCGCTCGGGCCGCGCCGGGAGTGGCGGCGGGGCCCGGGGCGCCTCCCGGCGGTCTCCGCGGGGTGTCGGCGCCCGCGGAAACCCCTCGACGACCCCCTACAGTATGCGCGTGAGTGATCATCACGCCCCCCGCTCGCTGATCGTCACCCTCTACGGCGCGTACGGCCGGGGCACCCCCGAGCACCCCGCCGGGCCGGTACCGGTGGCCGCCCTCATCCGGCTGCTCGGCACGGTCGGTGTGGACCCGCCCTCGGTGCGCTCGGCCGTCTCCCGGCTCAAGCGCCGCGGGCTGCTGGTCGCCGGGCGCACCGCCGGCGGAGCGGCCGGCTACGCGCTGTCCGACGCCGCCCGGCAGCTGCTGGACGACGGCGACCGGCGGATCTACGGCCGCCCGGCGGACCAGGCGGCCGACCGCTGGCTGCTGGCGGTCTTCTCGGTGCCCGAGCAGGAGCGGCACAAGCGCCACCTGCTGCGCTCCCGGCTCGGCCGCCTGGGCTTCGGCACCGCCGCGCCGGGCGTGTGGATCGCCCCGGACCACCTCTACGAGGAGACCCGGCACGCCCTGGAGCGGCTGGAACTGGCCGAGTACGTGGACCTGTTCCGCGGCGCCCACGCGGGCTTCACGCCCACCTGCGAGGCGGTGGCCCGCTGGTGGGACCTGTCGGCGCTGGCCGAGCTGCACCGTGCCTTCCTGGACGCCCACGAGCCGGTGCTGCGCCGCTGGGCGCGGCGGCGCTCCACCGACCCGGAGGAGGCCTACCGCGACTATCTGCTGGCGCTGGACTCCTGGCGGCACCTGCCCTACGCCGACCCGGGCCTGCCGGCCGCCCTGCTGCCGGCCGACTGGCCGGGGGTCCGGGCCGGCGAGGTGTTCGCCGCGCTGCACGCCCGGCTGCGCGCGGCGGGCGCCCAGTACGCCGCGCAGCGCCTCGCCGAGGGCTGAACCGCCGCGCCGCCCCGGTCAGCCGCCCAGTGTCAGCCGGGGTTTGGGGGCGTCGGTGCGGCCCGTGGGCGGACGCCGGCTGCCGGCCCGGTAGGGCGGCGGCCAGGGCGCGGCCGGGCCCGAGTAGCCCTGCTCGGCGGCGGCGTGCAGGGTCCAGTGCGGGTCGTAGAGGTGGGGGCGGGCCAGGGCGCACAGGTCGGCGCGGCCCGCCAGGATCAGCGAGTTGACGTCGTCCCAGGAGGAGATGGCGCCGACCGCGATGACCGGGACGGCCAGCTCGTTGCGGATCCGGTCGGCGAACGGGGCCTGGTAGGAGCGGCCGAACTCCGGGCGCTCCTCGGACACCACCTGGCCGGTGGAGACGTCGATGGCGTCCGCCCCGCGGGCGCGGAAGGCCGCGGCCACGGTCACCGCCTCCTTGGCGGTCATGCCGCCCGGGGCCCAGTCGGTGGCGGAGATCCGTACCGTCATGGGGCGCTCCGCGGGCCAGACCGCGCGCACCGCGTCGAAGACCTCCAGCGGATAGCGCAGCCGGGCGGTGAGCGAGCCGCCGTAGGCGTCGGTGCGCCGGTTGGTCAGCGGGGAGAGGAAGCCGGAGAGCAGATAGCCGTGCGCGCAGTGGAGTTCCAGCAGGTCGAATCCGGCCCGGGCGGCGCGGCGGGCGGAGTCCTCGAACTCCGCGCGGATCGCGGCCATCCCCGCCCGGTCCAGTTCCCGGGGGACCTGGCTGATCCCCGGCCGGTAGGGCAGCGGCGAGGCCGCCACCAGCGGCCAGTTGCCGGCCGGCAGCGGATCGTCGATGCCCTCCCACATCAGCCGGGTGGAGCCCTTGCGACCGGCGTGCCCCAGCTGCACCCCGACCGCCACCCCGGGCGAGGCCCGGTGCGCGAAGTCGACCACCCGGCGCCAGGCCGCCTCGTGCTCCGACGTGTACAGCCCGGCGCAGCCCGGGGTGATCCGGCCGTCCGGGCTGACGCAGACCATCTCGGTCATCACCAGCCCCGCCCCGCCCAGCGCCCGAGCGCCCAGGTGGACCAGGTGGAAGTCGCCGGGGGTGCCGTCCACCGCGGAGTACATGTCCATCGGGGAGACCACCACCCGGTTGCGCAGGGTCAGGCCGCGCAGCCGGAAGGGGGTGAACATCGGGGGTGTGCCGGGTGGGGTGCCCGCCTCGCGCTCCACCGCGGTGACGAATCCGGCGTCCCGCAGCCGCAGGTTGCCATGGGTGACCCGGCGGCTGCGGGTGAGCAGGTTGAAGGCGAACTGCCGGGGCGGCTGCGGCAGGTAGCGGGCCAGGTCCTCGAACCAGCGCAGGCTGGCGGCGGCGGCCCGCTGGGTGGACTCCACCACCGGGCGCCGCTCGGTCTCGTAGGCGGCCAGCGCCTCGGGGACGGTGGGTTGCTCGGTCAGGCAGGCGGCGAGCGCCAGGGCGTCCTCCATGGCGAGCTTGGTGCCGGAGCCGATGGAGAAGTGGGCGGTGTGCGCGGCGTCGCCCAGCAGCACCGTGTTCCGGTGCCACCAGTGCTCGTTGACCACGGTCCGGAAGGCCGTCCACTGGGAGTTGTTGCCGCGCAGCGGACGGCCGTCCAGGGCGGGCGCGAACAAGCGGGCGCACCACGCGGCGGAGGTGTCCGGGTCGCAGCGGTCCAGTCCGGCGGCGCGCCAGACCTCCTCGCGCATCTCCACGATGACCGTGCTGGCCCCCTGTCCGCCGCCGTCCGGGGCGGGGCGGGCGAACGGATAGCCGTGCAACTGCGCCACGCCGTGCCGGGTGCGGGTGATCTCGAAGCGGAAGGCGTCGAAGGCGAAGTCGGCGGCCAGCCATATGTACTGGCAGCGGTGGGTGGTCAGCCGGGGCCCGAACGCCTCGGCGCCGGCCTGGCGGGTGGCGCTGTGCACCCCGTCGGCGGCGATCACCAGGTCGTGGTCGAGGGCGAGTTCGGCGGCCGGCGGCGCCGGGGTGCGGAAGCACAGCCGTACGCCCAGCTCCCGGCAGCGCTGGTGCAGGATCTCCAGGAGCCGGCGGCGGCCGAGGGCGGCGAAGCCGTGCCCGCCGGAGCTGAGCCGGTGCTCGCCACGGACCACCTCGATGGTGTCCCAGCGGACGAACTCGGCGCTCAGGGCCCGGTGGACGGTGGGGTCGGCGTGTTCGATGCCGCCCAGGGTCTCGTCCGAGAGGACCACCCCGAAGCCGAAGGTGTCCTGGGGTGCGTTGCGCTCCCAGACGGTGATCTCCCGCGCCGGGTCCAGCCGTTTGAGCAGCGCCGCCGCGTACAGCCCGCCGGGTCCGCCGCCGATGACGGCCACCCGCAGCGCGCCGGGCACCGCTACCGCCCCTGCCAGTCGGGCGGCCGCTTGGCGGTGAAGGCGGCGTGGAACTCGGCGTAGTCGGCGCCGTGCATCAGCAGCGCCTGGGTGGCGGCGTCCAGCTCCACGGCGGCGGCCAGCGGCATGTCGAGCTCGGCGGTGAGCAGCGCCTTGGTCTGGGCGTGGGCGAGCGCCGGGCCGTCGGCGAGGCGGCGGGCCAGCGCCGCGGCGGCCGCACCGGTCCGCCCTTCCTCGGCCAGCTCGCTGATCAGGCCGATGCGCTCGGCCTCGGGGGCGCGCACCGGCTCGCCGAGCATCAGCAGCCGGGTGGCGTGGCCGAGCCCGACGACCCGGGGCAGCAGATAGGCGGCGCCCATGTCACCGCCGGACAGTCCCACCCGGGTGAACAGGAAGGCGAAGCGGGCGGTGGGGTCGGCGATCCGGAAGTCGGCGGCCAGCGCCAGGACGGCCCCGGCGCCGGCGGCGACCCCGTGCACCGCGGCGATCACCGGGAAGGGGCACTCCCGAAGGGCGCGCACCACCTGACCGGTCATCCGGTTGAAGTCGAGCAGTTCCGCGGTGTCCATGGCGAGGGTGGCACCGATGATCTCCTCGACATCGCCTCCGGAGCAGAAGCCGCGGCCCTCACCGCCGAGCACCAGGGCGCGCACCGACCGCTCCCGGGAGAGCTCGGCGAGCAGATCGCGCAGGTCGGCGTAGGCGCCGAAGGTGAGGGCGTTCAGCTTCTCGGGGCGGGCGAGGGTGACGGTGGCGACCGCGTCATCGAGGGTGAGGCGCAGATGCCGCCACTTCTCGGTGCGGGTCGCCGATCCGGTAAAGGGCATGGCGCACGGCCTCCTTCAGCCTGGGGGTGGCTGGGTGGACGGCTGGTACCTCTGCCGAGCAAGCTATCACTGGTATGTGACTGCCGTCACGAGCACGCGATATGCCTGCGGCGGCGCATCGTCTCGGGACGGCGTTCGTGGCGACTCGGTGCGCGAGGTACGGGGCCGGGGCCGCGGAGGACCGAGGGGCGCAAGGGACTCAAGGGGCTCAGGCTGTGACGTGGGGCGGTCCCCGGGTCGGCGGAGCGGCACCCGACCGGCCCACCTCGCCGACCCCGACGGCTCGGGCAGCCCAGGACTCCGGGGCGCCGGATGTGCCACCCCCGGCGAGGGCCGGGGGTCAGGCGGCGAGTGTGGCCACCATGATCGCCTTGATGGTGTGCATGCGGTTCTCCGCCTCGTCGAAGACCACGGAGTGCGCGGACTCGAAGACCTCGTCGCTGACCTCCAGCTCGGTGAGCCCGTACCGCTCGTAGATCTCCCGGCTGACGTCCGTTTCGAGGTCGTGGAAGGCCGGCAGGCAGTGGAGGAACTTCACCTCGGGGTTCCCGGTGGCGCGCAGCACGTCCATGGTGACGGCGTACGGACCCAGCAGCGCTATCCGCTCGTCCCACACCTCCTTGGGCTCCCCCATGGACACCCAGACGTCGGTGGCCACGAAGTCCGCCCCGCGCACCCCCTCGGCGACGTCCTCGATCAGGGTGATCCGCGCCCCGGAGGACTTCGCCAGCTCGTGCGCCACGGAGACGATGGTCTCGTCCGGCCACAGCAGCCGCGGGGCCACGATCCGCACGTCCATGCCCAGCAGCGCGCCGGTGACCAGGTAGGAGTTGCCCATGTTGTACCGGGCGTCGCCGAGGTAGGCGAAGGCGACGCGGTCCAGGGGCTTGTCGCAGTGCTCCACCATGGTGAGCACGTCGGCGAGCATCTGGGTGGGGTGCCACTCGTCGGTGAGCCCGTTGTAGACCGGCACGCCGGCGTGCGCGGCCAGCTCCTCCAGGACGCCCTGGCCATGACCCCGGTACTCGATGGCGTCGAACATCCGGCCGAGGACGCGGGCGGTGTCCTTCACCGACTCCTTGTGGCCGATCTGCGAACCCGCCGGATCCAGGTAGGTGGTGACGGCCCCCTGGTCCGCGGCGGCGACCTCGAAGGCGCAGCGGGTCCGAGTGGAGGTCTTCTCGAAGATCAGCGCGATGTGCCGGCCGCGCAGCCGCTGGACCTCGGAGCCCGCGCGCTTGGCGGCCTTCAGCTCGGCCGCCAGGTCCACCAGGCGGCGGAACTCCTCGGCACTGAAGTCCAGCTCCTTGAGGAAGTGGCGGCCGGTGAGGTCTTTCGCCATGGCTCGGGCTCCTAGGTCACAGCGACGTACGGGACATACACCATCGATCTGCCCCCTGAACCGGCCTGGCTACCGGACCGGAGCGGGGGAGATGATGGAAGTATATACAAGGCTTCGCATACCTATGGATCGGGGTCCGCGCGCCGGAGGACCGGCGCCGGTCAGCCGACCGGGTCGCGCTCCACGGGGCAGCTCATGCAGCGCGGCCCGCCCCGGCCCCGACCCAGCTCGCTGCCCGGGATGGTGATCACCTCGATGCCGCGCTTGCGCAGGTAGGTGTTGGTGGTGGCGTTCCGCTCGTAGGCGACCACCACCCCGGGCTCCACCGCCAGCACGTTGCAGCCGTCGTCCCACTGCTCGCGCTCGGCCGCGTGGACGTCCTGGGTGGCGGTCAGCACCCGGATCGAGTCCAGGCCGAGCGCCGCCGCGATGGCCCGGTGCATGTGCTCCGGCGGATGGTCGGTGACCTTGAGCTCCTGGTCCCCGGAGCCCGGCTCGATGGTGTACGAGGGGAGCATCCCGAGCCCCGCGTACTGGGTGAAGGTGTCCCCGTCCACCATCGTCATCACCGTGTCCAGGTGCATGAAGGCGCGCCGCTTGGGCATGTGCAGGGCCACGATCGTGCGGGCCGAGCCGGCCGCGAACAGGCCGCGGGCGAGCATCTCGACCGCCTGCGGAGTGGTCCGCTCGCTCATCCCGATCAGCACCGCGCCGTTGCCGATCACCAGCACGTCGCCGCCCTCTATGGTGGACGGATAGGCCGCCTGCCCCTCGGACCAGACGTGGAAGCCGCCCTGGGCGAACAGGGGATGGTGCCGGTAGACGGCCTCGTAGTGCACCGTCTCGTGCCAACGGGCGGGCCAGCGCATCGCGTTGACGCACACCCCGTCGTACACCCAGGCCGAGGCGTCCCGGGTGAACAGGTGGTTGGGCAGCGGGGCGAGCAGGAAGTCGTCCGGCTCCATGGCGTGGAAGCGCACCGAGGTCGGCTCCGGATGGCGCTCCAGGTACTCCCGCTTGGTCATCCCGCCCACCAGTGCCTCGGTCAGCTCGGAATCCGGCAACTCCGCGAACGCGGCGCGCAGATGATCCGTGGCAAGCGGTCCGTACTCCTTCTCGTCGAAGACCCGGTCCAGGACCAGCGCCCGTGCGGCGGGCACCGCCAGACTCTCCTGGAGGAGGTCTCCGAACAGATGCACCTCGACGCCGCGGTCCCGTAGGACGTCCGCGAATCCGTCATGTTCCTGACGGGCCCGCCGCACCCACAGCACATCGTCGAAGAGCAAGGCGTCCTTGTTGCTGGGCGTGAGCCTTTTGAGCTCCAGATCGGGGCGGTGCAGGATGACGCGCCGCAGCCGGCCGGCCTCTGAATCGACATGGAATCCCATACGCCTATCTTGGCCGCCCGGCCGCGGAAATGAGCGTTTCCGCCGCAACAGACTCCCCACCAAGCCCACCCGTCACACGCGGGGCGCCCGTGTCGGCGCCCCGCCGCGCCTTCCGCCCGGGCCGGCGGCACCCTCCGCCCCGGGTCGTACGGCTTGCGTTCACGCTCAGCGGGGCGCGCGCCGGGCCGATCCCCACCGGACGACCGCCGCCGTCGCCGCGATCGACATCGCCGCCGCGAACACCCAGCCGGCCCGCAGCGGCGGCAGCGGCGCGTGCTGGGTGGAACCGGTCAGCGCCACCAGGACCGCCACGCCCAGGGCCGTACCGCCCTGCCGCGCCATCATCAGCACCCCGGACCCCAGGGAGAGCAGGCGGACGGGCAGCCGGCCGGCCGCCGCGAAGGCCACCGGCTGGTAGAGCCCGGTGCCCACCCCCGCGAGGACCAGCCCCGGCAGCAGCGCGACCGCGTAGTGCGCCCGCTGCTCCACCCCGACCAGCCACCACAGCGAGGCGGCCACGAAGGAGAGGGATCCGACGGCCCCCGCGACCCGCTCGCCGATGGCGCCCACGATCCGACCGGACAGCGCCGAGACCACCAGCACCGTGCCCGGCCAGGGCGCGACGGCCAGCCCGGTGCGCTGGACGGAGAAGCCCCAGACGCCGGTGCACAGCAGGGTGATCGACAGCAGCATCGCGGAGTAGGCGAGGAAATAGGCGAAGATACCGAGCCCGGCGGCGGGGAAGCCCGGTGTACGGAACAGCTCCGGGTCGATCACCGGGTCCTTGGCGCGCCGCATGTGCCGCACGCCCAGGGCCCCCGCCAGCAGCCCGGCAGCCAGCATGCCGAGGGTGCCGGCCGAGGTACGGCCCCAGTCCTCCGCGGTGACGAAGGCGGTGGCCAGGCAGCCGGTGCAGAGCAGCACCAGCAGGGTGCCCACGGGGTCGAGGCCGTGCCGGTCACCGGGGGCGGTCCTGGGCAGCAGCCGCAGGCCGGCGAGCGCGGCGGCCACCACCACCGGCACGTTGATCAGGAAGATCCAGCGCCAGGAGGAGGCCGCCAGGGCACCTCCGATCAGGGGCCCGGTACTGGCGGCCACCGCGCTGACCGCCGTCCAGATCCCCAGAGCGGTGGCGCGCTCGCGTTGCGGAAAGCCGGGCAGCGCCAGGGAGAGGGAGGTGGGGACGAGTACCGCCGCGCCAACGCCCTGGAGCACCCGGGCCGCGATCAGCGCCTCCAGTCCGGGCGCCGCGCCGCAACCGACCGAGGCGACCCCGAACACCACCAGCCCGGTCAGGAAGGAGCGCCGCCCGCCGGACCGGTCCGCCAACCGGCCGGCCGGCACCAGCAGCGCGGTGAGCACGATGGTGTAGGCGTTGAGCACCCAGGAGAGCCGGGCGGTGGAGGCCGCGCCGAAGTCGTCGCCGATCGCCGGGAAGGCGATGTTCACCGCGATCACGTCGAGTACCGCGAGGAACTGGGCGGCGGAGGCCACCGCCAGCACCAGCCAGCGCCGTGGATCGGGGGCACGGCCGGGGCC
>NZ_SRID01000199.1 GCF_004684805.1 Streptomyces palmae | reverse complement strand
GTGCCGGGGTCGGGGGTGGAGGGCACGCGCTCGGCGGAGTGCGACGCGGCGGCCATCTGGGCCATCGCGTCGGCGATCTGCGACACCTCGACGACATGCCGGTAGACGCCCTGGGACTGGGCGGCCAGGGAGTCCAGCACGTCCTCCTGGACGGTGGCCCCCAGCCCGATCGTGTAGAGGGACAGCCGCTGGTTCACCCGCTGCCGGGCGGCACCCGTCTGCCGGGCCACCGCGAACGAGAGGATGCCGGAGGTGCCCGCGGGCAGCGGGGTGCTGGGGGAGACCCACACCGACCCGCTGTTCTCGTAGCCGTCGGTCAGCAGCACGATGGTGTACTCCGCGTCGGCCTGGGCGGGGAGGGCGGCGAGGTCGTCGATGGCCCGGATCAGTCCGTCGCCGATGGGGGTGCAGGAACCGGCCGGGCCGTATTCCAGATCGCAGATCAAGCCGTCCGCCGTGTCGGGGTCGGAGGCCGCCAGGACCGGTTGGATCAGGGGATCGGGGATCGGGTGCCAGGAGCAGGAGGTGTCCTCGAACACCAGCTGCTCGATCCGGTCCGCCGGGTTGATGCCGGTGCGCATGGCGACGTAGAGGTTGCCCAGGATCTGGGCGGCGGTGGTGGCGTTCTGCCAGCGAGGACCGCTCATGCTGCCCGAGCGGTCGAGTACCAGGGCCAGGTGCCGCGGACCGGCCTCGATGGTCAGCGTCTGCGGCGCCGAGGTGCTGCTGAGCATCCCGACGGGACCCGGGCAGCCGGTCTCGAACCACACCTCCTCGGTGATCTCGATGGTCTTGGGGGCGTACACCACCGGCATGGTGAAGACGCTCTGCGGGCTGGTCGAGCACCCGGGGAAGTCGGGGATCGTGACAGCGCCGCTCTTGCTCCACCGGTAGGCCGTGGTGGGCGCGGGAATCCCCACCACGGTGGGGTCGGTCGTCGTGCCGCGGGCCGGCAGGGCGGTGAGCGTCATCTGCTGGCCCACCCCAGCCGGTCCGCCGATGGTGAAGCCGGCCAGCGGATCGCACATGATCCTGGTGATGGTCAGGTCGCCGGGTGCGTTGTCCGACTGGGTGAACTGCCACTGCGCCTGGGGGGAACCGGCCTGTGCGCGGACCGACCAGACCTCTCCCACGGCCGGCGCCGAGGCGGCCCGGACCTCGACACCGAGGACGATGTCCGTGCCGTCCTCCATGGCCTCGGCGAGCACACGGCGGTTGCCGAGGGTCATGTCGTCCGACCCCGGAGCGGACGGAAGTTCGACCGACTCCGTCCCCCTGATCAGGGTCACCTGGACGATGTCCGCGTCCGCCGGGAAGCGCAGGGCGAAGAAGGGGAACGGCGCCGTGCTGCCGACGTCCAGCCGGAGGTCGGCGACCAGGCCCTTGGACTGGTGCACGGTGTAGACCGGTGATCCGACGGCAGTGGGGCTGATGCTCGGTAGGGGCATGGCCTTCCTCCTCAGACGGCGGTGATCAGCCGCTTGTAGTACACGTTCTGGGCACCGGTGCGGTTGGAGGACCAGAAGATCCAGATGGTGTTGTCGGGCGCGATCAGCGCGAAGGGGGCGAGGTCGTCCTTCGGGGAGGTCGTCAGGCGCCGCGGATGGAGCACGTCCCACTCGCCGGAGACCGGATCCCGCTGCATCACGAAGAGGTCGGTCGCATGGCCTGACGCGTCGTTCCAGACCAGCCAGATGGAGCCGTCCTGGTCTTCCACCGCGGAAGGGTGCCCCAGGGAGCTGATCTCCGAGTTCGGGGACACGACAAGGTTCTCCTGCTCCCAATCCGTGCCATGGAACCGGATGGCCTTCACCCCCACCGGGTCCACCGAGAACACCCAGGTGTCCTGTTCCCGGGTGCACAGCACAGAGGGGTCGGTGCGCTGGTTGGCGAACGTCTCCTGATGGTCCACGGTGCCGCTCTTCGGATCGAGTCGGAGGGCCTGCATGCCGCCCTGGACGGTGAAGGCCGCCCAGATACCGCCGTCCTGGCCGACCGCGGCGTGGAACTGGCGGCCGGTGGCCGTCTGATTGGACAGCTCGACCGCGCCCGCGGTGTCCGCCCACGTCTTGTCCGTGTGCCGCCAACGACGGTACTGCCAGCGGTTCGTGGCCGAGCTGTGGAAGAAGATCGTCGCGACATCGCCGGTCACCGCCACGAACGGCAGGGTCTCATTGGTGCCGGCTACGGCGGACACCGGCGTCTCGACCGCTGCCCCCAGCCCGGCCAGCGGGGCCTGTTTCAACATCACGTCGGCCGACGCCGAGGATCCCGACCGGTACACGAACAGCAGGTCCTCCCCAGGGAGTGCCACCAAATGCGGCTCCCCGTGCGGGCCGCCCGACGTCACCAGGCTCGGCGCGCCGAACCCCTCCTTGACGGTGGAGAGGTCGATCCGGGCCGCGGCCACCTGCTCCACCCCGCCCGTCTCCCCGCCGTACCAGGAGGCCACCAGCCCGCCGCTCTGGTCGAAGGCGAAGGCCCGACCCATCACCTGGTTCCCCGTGGACGCGGCGACCGGAGCGTCGGGTGTGCTGGGCAGCTCTCCCCGCAGCAGCGCGTTGATCGCCGCGCGCAGGCTGATGGGCGGTCGCCCCTGCCCTCGCCGGTAGTCCGCGGGCTCGGTGCCGAGCACGTCCTCGATCAGGTTGGCCGGCGGGACCAGCAGCCGCTGCTGGCGCAGGTCGGTGACATCGCCGGGGAGCACCCGCGCGTCGCCGTCCCGCCGGGCGATGAGGGCCAGCGGGGTGTACGCGTGCTGGGGGCGGAAGTCCTCGTCCCCCGTCTTGGGTAGTTCGGTGCCTGCCCGGGTGCGGACCACCCATTCCCGCTTCCACCGGGCGCAGCTCTCGGTACCCAACCCGGCGAAGATCAGGTCGGGGTCCTCGCTGGGCGTCACCAGCCGCTCCCAGACGTCGAGGTGGACCAGGATCGTGTGCTCGGACGCCGGGATCGACTCCATCTTCCTGATCAACGGAACGTTCCAGGCGGCCGCCTTGTCCGCGGCCGAGGCGCCGTGGCTCTCGTGCAGCTCCTGCTGGGTGTACGTCACGGTCTTCTCGATCATGACGTCGAGCCCGTCCACCAGGTACCGGCCGATCATGGCCAGCGGGTCCACCGACCCGGTCACCCCCGACCGGATCTCGAAGTCGTTCGCCAGTCCGGTGCCGACGATCCGGAAACCGTCGTTCCCCTCCGGCACGCCGTCGCCGACGAACCACTTGAGGAAGGCGCGCAGTTCGAACTTCTGGATGTCCTCTCGTTCGTTGACATCCGCGTCCACGATGGGGACGCCCTGTTGCAGCCTCACCCGGACGAAGCGGCGCAGCGGATCGAAGGTGGACTGCGAGATCACGGCCATGAAGGGACTCCCTGAGGGTCAGAAGACGAGCCGGATGGTGCGCTTCAACGTGCTTTCGGGATCCCGCGGAATCGCCGGGTGGATCACGTAGTCGATCAGGACGGTCTGGGTGCCGAGCGAGCCGACCAGCGCGAACTCGCGCAGAGTGCGGTCCACGTGCGTGCCGTCCGGCCAGGGCGGCACGTTCGGCCCCAGCGTGGCCACGATCTGCAACTGGTTGGTGGGCGCGTCCACCACGTCGGGGCCGGAGAGGTAGTCGATCTGCAGCGACGATGCCTCGACCGTGTACGGGGCCGGGTCGGCCAGCTTGGTGTCGGACGGGAGGGCGAGTGGCGGGCCGGGCGGGCGGTCCCAGCTGTCCTGGCCCTGGCCGAGCTGCAGCCCGGTGATACCGCGTGTCTGGGTGTCGCCGCTGTGCATGAATCCGCACAGCAGGCGCCGGCAGTCCGCCACGATCGTGTTCCGGCGCACTCCGCTGTCCCAGACGACCCGGCCGGTCGGGTCGAGCAGCACGTCCCGGTACTCGCCGGTGGGCGATGCGGTCGCGGGTCCCGTGTCGGTCGTCATGCCGCTTCCCTTCGGTCAGGCGGGTGGCGGGAACCAGGCCCGCCGCCGGAAGGTGGTCAGGTCGTGAGGGTCGGCCGAGACATGTCCCGCCGTGGTGGCGAGCAGGGTCACCCACTCGGGCAGCGCCGCCTGCACGGTCTCGCCGGGATCCGAGAAGAACTCCAGGTAGGGGTAGTCGTCGGCGTAGGACTCGGCGATGTCATGGCCGGGCGAGTACAGGTATTCGGTCGTCGTCCTCGGGGCGAAGACCAGCACCGCCCGGGTGCCGATGGGCAGGAACCTTTGCAGCAGCGGACGCAGTTGCTCCTCCAACCCCGCCGACAGCGGAGCGTCGGGCACCAGCGGACTGATGAAGAGGGCGATGGTTCCCCGGGTGTAGAGGTCGCCGTCCTCCAACTGCTCGCCGAACGCGGCACCCCTGGGTTTGCACGGGGTGTAGGAGAGCAGGTCGTCCCACTGCCTGCGCCGCTTGTTGCGGTTCACGGCGGCCAGGGTGACGGTGGTGCTGCCCGCGTACCGCCGGAGCGTGCCGGTGTCCAGCACCCGCGCGCCGGCGACCGCCTCGGGTGGTGAGGCGACGGCGGTCGCCGGTACGGCGGACCGGTCCTCGGCGGGCGGTAGCGTGCGGGAGGCCAGCCCGGACAGCGCCACGCCCCGGTCGCTGCGGAAGAGCAGCCAGTCGGTCCCGACGCCGGGCACGCTGACCGGGACCGGCCACCGGTCCTCGGGCGGCCCGGTCAGTACGGGGGTCGGCGGTGCCGGCACGGACCCGTCCGGAGCCATGTCGAGGGACCACACACCGGATTCGCCGGAGCGATCGGAACTGAAGTAGACCCGCAGGCCGCCGTCGGATGATCGGACGGGCGCCGGCTCCCGGTCGGCCGAGCGGCCTGGTCCGGGCCGCGGCGCGGTCAGCGGCCGCTCCGGGCCCCAGGTCCCCGAGGCAAGGTCCAGCGGTCGGCTCATCAGCGTCCATACATCGTCTTCCGTGCCGGTGCCCTGCCGCTTCGACCAGAACACCCACAGGGTGTCGCCGCCCGCCCCGGAGACCGTGACCGCGGCGGGCTCCCGGTTGCCGCCGCCCCCTTCGGCGACCACTTCATGGCCGGCCCAGGTGCCGTCCTCCCAGCGGACGGTCCTGATGGTCCAGCGCGTTCCGTCGTGGGCCGACCAGAACAACCGCACCCGGTGGAGGTCCTCCACCACCGCGAACGGTTCGGCGACCCGCCCCAGCGCCGCCACCGGGACGTCCCGGGGCGCCGACCACCGCGCCCCGTCGCCCCAGGTGCCGGTGGCGACGGCGTTGCCCGCGCCGAAGCCCAGCGCGGCGGCCGCGTCGGAGGAGTCCAACTCGATCTCCAGCCGCTGGTCGCCGCCGGTCTCCGGGGTGGCGAGCCGGACGGTCCGGTCGGGCAGGACGGTCACCTCCACACCGGGCAGCCGGTGCGAGAGCACCTCGGCCAGCTCGGCGGCCGAGACGTTCTCCGGATCGGTGAGGTCGAGGCGGGTGAACCGCACGCCCGCTCGGCACCGCCCGATCCGGACCACCAGGCGGGAGCCCGGGGTGAGGGCGAACGGCTCGGCGTGCCCGGTCCGCAGGCTCGCCGCCTCCGGGTCCTGGGCGGTCCCCTGGACGTACCGGAGGCGGGAGTGCTTGGTGCCCGGCTGGTCCACCCACACCAGGAAGAGCCGCTGCTCGGTCCCGGGCAGCTCGACGCCGCTGGGACCCCCGGCCGCCGTGGAGCCGGTGGGCACGTCACCGGCCTCACCCCAGCAGCCCTTCCGGTACGTCTTCATCCGGATGGTGCCGGGCCCGCCCGGGACCTCCGTCGTCTCGTAGCACAGCCTCGGCCGCTGCGAACCGAACACGCTCAGCCGGCCGCCCGGCGCGCCCTCCAGCGTCACCAGGTCGGCGAGGGAGGACTCCACCCGGACGGCGGAACCGGCGCCCGCCGTGTTCGAGGTGATGACCAGCTTCCCCGAACTGTCGCTGCTGACCGTCGTCTCGGACAGGTTGCGGTCGAGGACGTCGGCGACCTCCTCGGCCGTCGCCCGCGCGATGTCCCGGAAGTCGGCGGCCGCGAACACCACGGTGGTGGGGGTGCGGTCGTCCGCGGTCACGGTGATGCGCATGCCCGGACGGAGCGCGAACGGGCCGCAGCGGTCTCCGATCAGCACCGCGGGCCCGTCCCTCCGCCCGGTGGCGATCGCCTGCTCCCCGAACCCCAGCACCGGCCCGGCGTCGTCCGCGCCCCGCCAGCCCTGTGCACCGGCGGCGACCGCGAACACAGGGAAGTGGGGTGGCGTGTTGGAGCGGGCGATCGACTGCGCCATCTCGGCGACCTGCACATACCAGCGGGTGTAGCGGTTCACGATCGCCCGCAGGTTCGGCACGGTGCCGACACCGCGGTACAGGTACGGGGCCGCCGTGATCTCGCTGCGCCGCACGCTCACCGGCGCGGTCCGGTCCAGCTCCCAGCCGATCATCTGGGCGAGCGGGGCGAGGAACTCGGGGCGTGCGCGGTCCGGGTCGTGGAGGTCCGCCAGCCCCTCCGCGAGGCTGCGGACCAGGTCGAGTGCCGAGCCCGCCACCGACAGGAACCGGTAGAGCTGCCCGCGGTCGCGCAGCCCGGTGGGCAGCTGCTTGAGGGCGGCGGCGATGGCCGGGGCGTGGGCCACGTCCGCCGCGGTGAGCGGCAGGTCGAACCGCCGGTGCACGGCGGGCAGCATCCGGTAGAGGGCGTCCCCCAGGCCGTACGCGGCGGTGGCGAAGGCGGCCGCGCGGGATCCCTCGTCGGCGGTGGCCTCCGGCGGGTCGTCCGACGTCAGGGTGAAGACGGTGTAGTAGTGCGTGGTCAGCGGCCGGGCCCCGGTGTCGGACACGGCCGAGACCACCGGCCCCAGATAGACCTGGTCCCCGTCCTCCGGGGCGAGGGGGAAGGTCCGCTCGCGGCGCACCACCGTGATCCCGGCGAAGGGCCGTCCGGTGGCGAACTCCCGCGCCGGAGGGTTGCGCCAGCGCAGGTCGATCCGCCCGCCCGCCGGGTGCGGCGCGGCCCGCACCTCGGTCACGGCCCTCATCCCGCACCCGCCCCGTCGTCGGAGGGGATGCCGCCCTCGATGATGGTGAAGATCGTCTGACGGGTGGCGGGGTCGAAGCCGGGGTGCTCGCCCCCGGTGCGGGGCGGCGGCGCGTCCCGGTAGCCGGGCCGCGGCAGCTCGTTGGGCAGGGGGGTGATGACGCCGCTGGGGTCCACGTCCGGATGGGTGACGATGTCCGCCGGCAGCCGCGGGTCGCGGCTGAACTTGAACACGGTCAGGGAGGCGACCTGCTCCAGCTCCTGGAGCAGGTCGTAGACCCTGCTCAGATAGATCGGGCCGCCGAAGTCGACGTTGTCGAAGGCCAGATAGGAGCCGATGGTGTCCTCGACGGCCTGTTTGACGGCGGTCCGGGCGAAGTACGGCTGGGCCCGGATGACGGCGCCCAGATAGATGTCGCACGGTGCGGGGCCGACCACCGACAGGTTCACCGTGGCCATCCGGTGCCGTTCGAAGTACGCCAGCAGATCGCGCTTGAGCAGCTCGGAGGGGGCCGCGACGCGTCCGGTGGGCGCCACGTACAAGGTGATGTCGTTCCAGTTGGTCGTCTCCACCTTGACCTTGCCCACCCCCGGCACCCGCCGTGCCAGGTCGACGTGGTCGTCGAGGGTGACGGCCCGCTCCTGGGTGCGGAAGAGCCGGGGCGCCAGGGAACGGGCCCGATCCAGGTCCTCCGCGGCGGCCCCGCCGGCCGCCGGCCGCGGATTGACCGCCTGCTTGATCTGCGGCCAGGACGGGGCGAAGGACAGGTCCGCTCGCACATTGCCGTCCGGACCGCCCCCGATCCGGTACGTGGCGGTGATCGAGGCCGCCGCGAGGGCGCCCGTGCTCGGGGGCGCCATGCCGTTCACCCCGTCGCCGAACCGGACCGAGGCGTGGCCCAGGGCGTCACGGCTGCTCACGAAGTGCCGGTCGGCGGGTGTGCTGGCCGCCAGCGAGGGCACCTCCGTCCAGCGTGTCGCCCCCGCCGGTTCGTGGACGGTCACCTCGATGGAGTCCTTGATCACCGGCCGCTTCTGGAGCTGGTAGAGCTGGTTCCCGCTGCCGTCCGAGGTGCCCAGCGGTTCGTCGTGGACGGTGACGCCCTCGACCACCGACAGGGGGTGGAAGCGCCGCAGGTCGTCCTCGTCCGCGCGCGGCAGCGCCGTGATGACCACCTCGGCCAGGTTCTCGAAGGTGAGCTGATGCCCCCCGGGCTCGGTGACGCTGAACCGGGTACGGGCCGGCACGGTCACCGGCAGGCCGATGCCCTTGTCGAAGGCGATCTCCAGGTCGACGGTGGCCGGGGCCGGCGACAGGGGCTCGTACCCGAGCAGCCGCAGCAGCGGAAGCAGCGCCTCGGGCTCGTCGGCGGTCTCCGGCAGCAGGTTGGCGGCGATCCGGGTCTGGTAGTAGAGGGTGAGGTCGGCGGCGTACGCGAAAAGCTCGATGAGCAGGACGCCCAGATCGTTCTCGCTCTGGTCGGTCCACTCGGGCAGGCGCTCGCGGGCCAGCTCCAGCATGGCGGCCCGCAGCGCCTCGTACCCGACCCGCGTGTAGTCGATCGGTGCCCCGGTCACCGCCGCTCCTTCGATCGGTCGAGTGGCAGGGTCAGCCGGCGGGCCGCGCCGAGCGGGACCACCGTGTACTCGAAGGTGATGGTCAGTACGTCGCCGACCGAGGACAGCGTGAGCGGGGAGACCAGCCGCACCTGGGGCAGGTAGCGGCGCAAGGACCGCTCGATGTCGTGCCGGAGCAGGGTCCGCAGCGCCGCGGTGTCCGGCTCCTGCCGGCGGTGGTCGACTCCGGCGCCGTAGTCGCGCAGCATGACCCGGTCCCCGGTCCGGCTGGCCAGCAGGTGCCGCAGCTCCGTGTCGATCCTCTCCAGATCCGCGACGCGTGCGGTGCCGCCGCCCGGATGGATGCGGAACGGGAAGCGCATCCCGGTGCCCCCGCTCATACGATCCGCGCCTTCAGCGAGGCCGGGGCCGCGGCGGGCACCGGGACCGCGATCAGCGCCGCCTTCAGCGCCGCCTCCGACGGGGTGGCGGCGGCCCAGGACTGGACGGCCGCGGAGACGCCCTCGATCCATGTCTGCACCTCCGCCACCCACTGCCAGAGGGCGGCGTCGCAGTCGGCGTCGGAGGATACGGTCGCGTCCTTGGTCAGGGTGCGGTAGACGGCCAGGCCCAGCGCGTCGAGATTGGCCCGGACCGCCGCGAGGTCCACGTTGTCCCCGGCGATGGGCCGCATGGCCTCGACGAACTGTGCCGCGGTGGTGCGCTGGTCCGGTCCGAGCCCCATGCCGCTCCTCAGGCCGTCACTTGGGTGTTGGTGGTTACCGTCATGACCACCGGCGCCCCGAGATTGCCGATGCCCGAGTCGCCCACCCGGATCACCGGACTGGTGCCCTGGCCGAGCTTGACCAGCGAGCCCTTCACCTCGACGATCCCCGCGCCCGCGTCGACCCTGGTGCCGGCCCCGGACATCTCGATCACCGCGCCGCCGGCGTGTTCGGCCCGGACTCCCTGGGACGTCAGGGTGACCTTGTGTCCCGCGGCGCCCTCCTCGAGGGTGATGCCGTCCGCGTCGAAGGTCAGGGAGTGCTGGTGCGCGCCGTCGGCGACGCGGACCCGCTCGGAGCCGCCGCGGTCGTCGAGGACGAGCAGATGCCCGGCGGCGGACCGCACCACGCGCAGCTGCGGCGGATCGGAGCGCGCCTCGGCGGGCCACTCACCCGCCACGTACTGGACACCGGTCCACAGCGGCAGTCCCGGATCCCCGCCCTCGAACTCGACCCAGACCTTGGCCCCGTTCTCGGGCACGAAGTGGTAGCCGTACGGCAGGGCGGCGCGGGCCGGGACGAGCTCGTCCGGCGGGAAGATGGCCGGGACGGACACCTTCACCTGCCCGAGCCCGGCGTCGTCGCGGTTGTCCTTGACGACCCCCGTGTACTTCCCGAAGTACTGGTCCGGCACCTGCTCCTCCTTGCGGGCTGTCAGCGCACACACTTGAAGTCGGACTTGTAGCCCCCGCTGTCGATCTTGTGGGTCACCGAGGACACGTACCACTCCCCGCTGAACCGCTCGTTGACGCCGTGCACGATGACGTTCGACTTGGCACGCAGCCAGATGGTCCCCGCCGTGCTGCCGCTCGCGGACATCCCCAGCCGCCGCGATTCCAGCGTGTCGTTGCCCGCCTCCAGCTCCCCCTTGTCCGGTACCACCACCCCCACCGTCACCTGGCGCGCCGACAGGGCCTGCTGGAACTCCCGCTTGCGCTGGGCGCCCTTGTCGTACAGCACCCGCAGGCGCTCCCGGTCGGCCGAGCCGACCTGGGAGAGGCGGCCCTCGTCCAGCTCCCACAGCACGATCTCCTCGGGCGCCTTGGGCTGGGACTCGATCTGCCGGCCCTGCTGGTCGATGTCCGTGGTCTGCTTGAGCCGGTCGATGTAGCTGCTGTCGAAGCTGGGGGAGAAGGAGATCAGGTTGCTGCCCGGCCCCTCCCGGTAGCGCAGGACCAGGGTGTCCGGCCGGCGCAGCCGCACCACCCGCCGTTCGGGGATGAAGTAGAGGACCTCCTGCTCCGACTCGTCCAGTTCGACGAAGCACTTGGCGTGGTGGTTCTTCGCCAGCTCCTGGAGGAAGGCCAGGTCGGTCTTGCCGTCCTGGGCGATCGGACGGCTGTCGACCAGCGGGTCCGGGGTGAGTGACGCCTCCACCCGCGCGAAGCCGTACGGTTCGGCGACCGCGCGCACGATGTCCGTGACGGTACGGTCCCGCCACACCTTCTTGCGCTCGACCAGCCCCATGGAGATGGAGCGGTCCTCGCCCTTCAGCGAGACGGAGGGCACACCGCTGTCCGGATAGCTCACCTCCACCTTGGTGATGGTCGCCCGGATCAGCATGGCGTGCTGGTCGGGCTCGGTGTACCCCAGGTCGACCTCGGCGACGCTGCCCTCGAACAGGCCGTCGGCGTAGACCATGAGGGGGTCGAGGAGCGTCAGGCTGGCGCTGTCGGCCTGCCGATCGTCCTCGGTCACCGAGACGGAGCCGACCCAGTCGGTGATGTCCTGCCCTTCGAGCCGGACGTTGATGTACGGGACCCGGGTGCCCATGTCAGAACTCCCGCGCGCGGGTGGTGCGGGTGGCCGGACCGGGCTGGGGCATGTTCAGTACGTCCCCGGTGTGCAGATCCAGCGGGAAGACCGGCGGGTTGGCGTCGAGGATCCGCCACCACAGGGCTTCCGTGCCGTAGAAGCGGCGGGCCAGCAGGTCCAGCCCCTCGCCGTCGGCCAGGCGGTACGGGCTCGCGGTGTCCGCCGCCGGCCGGCGCAGCCGCAGCGCGACGACCCGCCGGAGCGAGCCGTCGGGCGCGGTGACGGTGAGCGTGGGAAGGCCGGTGAACCGGGAGCCGGCCGCCGGGGCCATCAGCCGGCCCCCAACAGCGGGGCGGGAGCGACCACGTCGTCGAACGGTGTGCGCTCCACCAGGGTGACGGCGATGTCGGCGCGCAGCGGCGCCAGCGCGGGGGTGAAGAGCAGTTCGGTGATGTCGATCTGGGTGACCACGCAGTCGATGGTGCGGTCCCCGAAGCCGAAGACGCACTCCGGTGGGCACGCGAAGCGGTCGGTGCCGGCGTACAGCCCCGTGAAGCTGCCTTGGGCGCTCGGCCAGTCGCGGTTGCGTGGCCACACCAGGGCCCGGTACTTGTTCAGCTCCGGTGTGATGCCGCCGTCCTCGTCCGTGCTGATGGGGATCCGGTCGTCCGCCGGCCCGGGGGACAGGCCGTCGACCCGGACGGTGAAGCTGATGGTGCGGTCACCGCCCTGGACGTACTGGCGCAGCGGCAGCAGTTGGCCCGGAGCGTTCAGGGCGGCGTAGTCGACCGCCCGCTTGTCGGAGAGCTGGGTGGGGTTGTACTGGAACTCGACCAGCACGTCGGGCACCGAGGGGTCGGGGATCTGCCCGTACAGGAATCCCCGGGCCGGACTCTGGAGTGTCAGCATCGGCTCACCTTCACGCGGGTGCGGGGGCGCGGGTGCCGGCACGGAAGTCCTGTTCGGAGCGGAGCGTGGCGAGCCGCTCCTGGATCCGCTGGATGATCTCGTCGGAGAGCAGCCGGGCCGCGTCGGCCTCCAGCCGCTCGGCGTTGATGTTCACGGTGATCCCGCCCTCGACGTGGACGGACTGGTCCGGGCCGCCGGGTGCCGCGGCGGGAACGGCCGGCACCGGGGGCAGCGGGGGCCGGACGCCGGCGGCACCCGGTACACCGGCGGCCTCCGGTACGACGGCGGCACCGGGTACGCCGGCGGGCAGCGGGGGCCCCGGTGGAGCGGCGCCCCCCGGCAGACCGGGGATCGCCGGCGGCACGGCGCCCGCGGGACCGG
>NZ_SRID01000198.1 GCF_004684805.1 Streptomyces palmae | reverse complement strand
CCCGCACACCCCTCACCCGAACCCGATCCCCCCCAGCGCATCCGCGGCCCCGCGATCCAGCAGCGCCACCGACGCGCACCCAGGCGGCGGTCGCCCGGACTCCACCTGGGTGACCAACTCCCGCACCGCCCGCACATGCCGTCTGAAGGCGCGCCGGGAGACCATCCGACCGCGCGCCGCCTGGCCGGCCAGCGCGAGCGCCGGCTCCACGTCCAGCAGCACCAGGTGCAGATCACGCCCCTGGCGCCGGGCGTGGCGGGCCAGCCAGGGGCGTACCCAGCGCGGCGTGCCGCAGTCGTGCACCACCAGGCTGGCCCCGGAGCGCAGCGCCCGCCGCAGCCCGGCGTAGTGCGCGATCCGGACCAGGGGCCGGTACACCGCGTACGGCAGCCGGACCGGCAGCCATGCCTCGAAACGCTCCCGGGTGTCCTGGGAGTCCACCCGCAGCACCGCCCGGCCGCGCCGGTCCCGCTCCGGCACCGTCCGCTTCATCAGGGTGCTCTTGCCGCTGCCCGGCAGCCCGGAGGCGACCACCAGATCGCCGACCGGATAGCGCAGCTCGCGCACCAGGCGCACGGGGCCGGTCCGCGACCCGCGCGGCGCTGGGAACCCGCGCAGACCGCGCACCGACGGCTCGGGCCCGGCCGCCGGCCCGGTCGGCGGCGCCGCCGGGACCGCCCGCCTGGCCGATCCCCCGATGGCTCCGCTTCCGCTTCCCCCTGCTCGCCGCCCGTGCGCCGTGATCGCCGATCGCCCCTTCGTACCCTCGTGCCCTGTGCCTCTGGGTCGGCACCCGTTCACCTCGTACGGGGCGGCCTACCCGAAGAGTGTCAAGAAAAGGTAATGACCTTCAAGGTCATTCAAAGCACGATGCCCCAAGCGGACCGAGGTAGGCCGTACCGAAGGAACACACCACCCGCACCGGCACTCGGCGCCGCCCCGGACGAACCCGTACCGCGCGCACACACCGCCCCCGCACCGGCACTCCGCGCCGCCCGGGCGACCCCTCTCCCCCATCGAATCCCGCCCGGAGGGCCCCCCGTGCCGGACCGGGGGTTCCATAACCCCGATCACATGCGATGATGTGCGCGCAACTGCATACCGGCCGCTTGAATCCGCGCGGGAGAGTCCCCCACTCGGCAACGCCAGCCGAGCCCCGGGGCGCCGAAGGAGCAAGTCCTCCCTTGAATCTCTCAGGCCCCGAGTACCGCGCGGGCGAGGCAGATCTGAAAAGCGAGCCGCTGCCGTGGCTCCGCCGAAGGTGCAAGCCGGGCCCGGTGGGTCACGGTGAAGCTCTCAGGTTCCGATGACAGATGGGGAGAACCGACCCTTCCGTCTTCGCCTGGGAGCACCGAACATGACAGACGCCCCACGCCGCACCGCGCTCGATGCACTGCACCGCTCGCTCGGTGCCACCATGACCGACTTCGCGGGCTGGGACATGCCGCTGCGCTACGGCAGCGAGCGCGAGGAGCACACCGCGGTACGCACCCGCGCGGGCCTCTTCGACCTCTCCCACATGGGAGAGATCACCCTCACCGGTCCGCAGGCCGGACAGGCGCTGGACCACGCGCTGGTCGGCAACCTGTCCGCGCTGGCGGTGGGCCGGGCCCGCTACACCATGATCTGCGACGCTCAGGGCGGCATCCTGGACGACCTGATCGTCTACCGGCTCGCCGAGCAGGAGTACATGGTGGTGGCGAACGCCTCCAACGCCCAGGTGGTGCTGGACGCGCTCACCGAGCGGGCCGCCGGCTTCGAGACCGAGGTCCGCGACGACCGGGACGCCTACGCGCTGATCGCCGTGCAGGGTCCCGAGGCCCCCGGCATCCTCGCCAAGCTGACCGACGCCGACCTGGACGGCCTCAAGTACTACGCCGGGCTGCCCGGCACGGTCGCCGGGGTCCCCGCGCTGATCGCCCGTACCGGTTACACCGGTGAGGACGGCTTCGAGCTGTTCCTCGCCCCGGGCGACGCCGAGCAGGTCTGGCAGGCGCTGACCGAGGCCGGCCAGGGCGCCGGGCTGGTGCCGTGCGGGCTGTCCTGCCGGGACACCCTGCGCCTGGAGGCGGGCATGCCGCTGTACGGGCACGAGCTCACCACCGCCCTCACCCCGTTCGACGCGGGTCTGGGCCGGGTCGTCAAGTTCGACAAGGACTGCGACTTCGTGGGTCGGGCGGCCCTGGAGGCGGCCCGCGACCAGGCGGCCGAGCGGGCCCCGCGCAAGCTGGTCGGCCTGATCGCCGAGGGCCGCCGGGTGCCGCGCGCCGGCTTCCCGGTGGTGGCGGCGGACGGCACGGTGATCGGCGAGGTCACCTCCGGCGCCCCCTCCCCGACCCTGGGCAAGCCGCTCGCGATGGCCTACGTCGACGCGGCGTACGCCGAGCCGGGCACCGAGGGCGTCGCGGTGGACATCCGCGGCACCCATGAGCCGTACCAGGTCGTCGCTCTGCCCTTCTACAAGCGGCAGCGCTGATCCTGCGTACCGGCCCCGGCCGGCTGACGGGTTCGTCACATCCGGCGGATTCGTCCCACCTGTCAAGACCGATGGCACGACCACACCCTCTTATCCAGGAGAATCACGACATGAGCAACCCGCAGCAGCTTCGCTACAGCAAGGAGCACGAGTGGCTGTCGCCCGCCGAGGACGGCGTGTCGACGGTCGGCATCACCGAGCACGCGGCCAACGCGCTGGGCGATGTGGTCTTCGTGCAGCTCCCCGAGGTCGGCAGCGCAGTGACCGCCGGTGAGACCTGCGGTGAGCTGGAGTCCACCAAGTCGGTCAGCGACCTGTACTCGCCGGTGACGGGTGAGGTCACCGAGGTCAACGAGGACGTGGTGAGCGACCCGGCGCTGGTGAACTCGGCTCCCTTCGAGGGCGGCTGGCTGTTCAAGGTCCGGCTGGCCGGCGAGCCCGAGGACCTGCTGACCGCCGACGAGTACACCGAGTTCTCCGGCAGCTGATCGCCCCGGCCCTTCCATCGAACGGGAACCTGATGTCGCTTCTCAACAGCTCCCTGCACGAGCTCGACCCCGACGTCGCCGCCGCTGTCGACGCCGAGCTCCACCGCCAGCAGTCCACCCTGGAGATGATCGCCTCGGAGAACTTCGCTCCGGTCGCGGTCATGGAGGCCCAGGGTTCGGTACTCACCAACAAGTACGCCGAGGGCTACCCGGGCCGCCGCTACTACGGTGGCTGCGAGCACGTGGACGTCATCGAGCGCATCGCCATCGACCGGATCAAGGCGCTCTTCGGCGCCGAGGCGGCCAATGTCCAGCCGCACTCCGGTGCGCAGGCCAACGCCGCCGCGATGTTCGCGCTGCTCTCCCCCGGCGACACCATCCTGGGTCTGAACCTCGCCCACGGCGGGCACCTGACCCACGGCATGCGGCTGAACTTCTCCGGCAAGCTCTACAACGTGGTCGCCTACCACGTGGACGACGCCACCGGCCAGGTGGACATGGCCGAGGTCGAGCGGCTGGCCAAGGAGAACCGCCCCAAGCTGATCATCGCCGGCTGGTCCGCGTACCCGCGCCAGCTGGACTTCGCCGCCTTCCGCCGCATCGCGGACGAGGTCGGCGCCTACCTGATGGTCGACATGGCGCACTTCGCCGGTCTGGTGGCGGCCGGGCTGCACCCCAACCCGGTGCCGCACGCCCACATCGTCACCACCACCACCCACAAGACCCTGGGCGGCCCGCGCGGTGGCGTGATCCTGTCCACCGCCGAGCTGGCCAAGAAGATCAACTCCGCGGTCTTCCCCGGTCAGCAGGGTGGCCCGCTGGAGCACGTGATCGCCGCCAAGGCGGTGGCCTTCAAGGTCGCGGCCTCGGAGGAGTTCAAGGAGCGCCAGCAGCGCACCCTGGAGGGCGCGAAGATCATCGCCGAGCGCCTGACCCAGGACGACGTCAAGGAGGCGGGCGCCTCCGTCCTCTCCGGCGGCACCGACGTCCACCTGGTCCTGGTCGACCTGCGCCACTCGGAGCTGGACGGCCAGCAGGCCGAGGACCGGCTGCACGAGATCGGCATCACGGTCAACCGGAACGCCGTCCCGAACGACCCGCGCCCCCCGATGGTCACCTCGGGCCTGCGGATCGGCACCCCGGCACTGGCCACCCGAGGCTTCACCGCGGAGGACTTCCGCGAGGTCGCCGACATCATCGCCGAGGCGCTCAAGCCGACCCACGACACCGAGCCGCTCAAGGCCCGCGTCGCCGCGCTGGCCGGCAAGCACCCCCTGTACCCCGGCCTGTAACCGGCGGTACGCACGCCCGACCCGGGGCACCGGCACACTGGAGGGTGTGCCGGTGCCCCGCCGGGGCGATGGACGCGGCACCCTGAGGCGCCCGTACCCCTCAGCCGCCCCGTCCTCGTTCCACCCACGAGCCGACAAAGGAGTCCGCAACCGTGGCCATCTCCGTCTTCGACCTCTTCTCCATCGGCATAGGTCCGTCCAGCTCCCACACGGTCGGCCCGATGCGCGCCGCCCGGATGTTCGTGCGCCGCCTGAAGAAGGACGGTCTGCTGGCGCAGACGACCCAGGTCCGCGCGGAGCTGTTCGGCTCGCTGGGCGCCACCGGCCACGGCCACGGCACGCCCAAGGCCGTGCTGCTCGGCCTGGAAGGGCACTCCCCCCGCACCGTGGACGTGGAGACGGCCGACGACGAGGTGCAGCGCATCCGCACCGCCAAGCGGCTGCGGCTGCTCGGCGCGGAGATAGGCGACACCCACGAGATCGACTTCGACGAGCCCACCCAGCTGATCCTGCACCGCCGCCGCTCCCTGCCCTACCACGCCAACGGCATGACCCTCTTCGCCTACGACCACGAGGGCCTGCCGCTGCTGGAGAAGACCTACTACTCGGTCGGCGGCGGCTTCGTGGTCGACGAGGACGCGGTCGGCGAGGACCGGATCAAGCTCGACGACACCGTGCTGACGTACCCCTTCCGCACCGGCGACGAGCTGCTGCGGCTGTCCCGGGAGACCGGTCTGTCGATCTCCGCGCTGATGCTGGAGAACGAGAAGGCCTGGCGCACCGAGCAGGAGATCCGCGAGGGGCTGCTGGAGATCTGGCGGGTGATGCAGTCCTGCGTGACCCGCGGCATGACCCGGGAGGGCATCCTGCCCGGCGGGCTCAAGGTGCGCCGCCGCGCCGCCACCTCCGCCCGCCAGCTGCGCGCCGAGGGGGACCCGGCCGCGCGCGCCATGGAGTGGGTCACCCTCTACGCGATGGCCGTCAACGAGGAGAACGCGGCCGGCGGCCGGGTGGTGACCGCCCCCACCAACGGCGCCGCCGGCATCATCCCCGCCGTCCTCCACTACTACCTGAACTTCGTGCCCGGGGCCGACGAGGACGGCGTGGTCCGCTTCCTGCTGGCCGCCGGGGCCATCGGCATGCTCTTCAAGGAGAACGCGTCCATCTCCGGCGCCGAGGTCGGCTGCCAGGGCGAGGTCGGCTCGGCCTGCTCGATGGCCGCCGGCGGCCTGGCCGAGGTGCTGGGCGGCTCCCCCGAGCAGGTGGAGAACGCGGCCGAGATCGGCATGGAGCACAACCTGGGTCTGACCTGCGACCCGGTCGGCGGCCTGGTCCAGATCCCGTGCATCGAGCGCAACGGCATGGCCGCGGTCAAGGCCGTCACCGCCGCCCGCATGGCCCTGCGCGGCGACGGCCGGCACCATGTCTCCCTCGACAAGGTCATCAAGACCATGAAGGAGACCGGCGCCGACATGAAGGTCAAGTACAAGGAGACGGCCCGCGGCGGCCTCGCGGTCAACGTCATCGAGTGCTGACCCGCTGACTCCGGGCCCTGCGCCCCCACACCTCCCGTACGTCGCTCCGGAGGTAAAGGAGAGACGGTCCCCGCCGTCTCTCCACCTTCGGCCATCGATGACTCCATGCTGTTAACATGCGATTACACGTCATGGACAACTCGGGGGGGCGAATGACGTTCAGCGAAGACTGGGCGCAATTGGTGTCCGAGGCGAGCAAGCAGCGGCCGGGGGCGACGCAGCTCGACAAGGTCGACCCGGGTGGAGCCGATGGCGGATCAGGCGCTGACCTTGTCGTTCACCAGGACGACCTCGGCGCCGTCGGCCATGAGGCCTTCCGTTTGCACGGCATGCTTCACAAGCAGGCCGATATCGGCGGTGCGGGCAGCGACAAGAGCGGGTCAGGGTCGACCGCGCAGGCGGCGAAGGAGCTGACCTCACGCAACCTGGCCATGGGCCCCGGTCTCCTGGATACGCTCACGTTCTGGGAATCCCAGGTGAATACGGTACTCCAGATGTGCGCCCATATCTCGAACCATCTGGACTATTCGAAGAAGGCCCACGCGAAGGACGACGAAGAACTCGCGGCCTCACTTCTCCATCGAAACGGCGACGCGCTGTCGGTTTCCGAGATCTCCAAGTACGTCAAGTAACGGGCGGGGGACATGGGAAAGTTCACGTTCTCGGATCTTCTCGACCTGAACCTCGGGAAACTGAGCACCGCAGCCGACGACTGGAAGACCATGGTCGGAAATCTTGAAAAACTCAGGACGACGGTCTATGGCGGATTAGTGAGGAAGTCCGATGCGGCCAGGTGGGAAGGACTTAACGCGTCGGTCACCAAGGACTTCGTGCGGAGCACGGCAAAAGAGTTCCTCGACCTCCACATGGAGGCCCAGAGCATCTACAACATCCTGGAGGACGCGCACAAGGAACTGACCTACGTCCAGGGGCAAGCCAAGAAAATCAAGGCAGACGCCGCTGCAGGGAACACGGAGCGGGACCCTGCGGATCCCGGCATGATGGTGCTGGACAACCACGACGGCACGGTACAGGTGACAGCGATATGCGAGAAAGACAGCGAAATAGCGACCTCGCAGCGCGTCAAGGACCTGGAGAAGTGGTACTCCGACACGCTGACCGGCCTGGTCACATACGCTGCAGAGATCGACGCCGCCGTCACTCGAGCCCTGAAGCGAAGCCATGGCAGCGACTCCTATAACGCCGGGCACGCGAAGTACACGTCACTCGACGAGGACCAGCTCCCGCGCGCCATCAAGCTTGCCTCCCTCGGCGACGACGCAAACGACAAACAGCGCGCCGAGCTGCGACGTCTGTGGCAGTCACTGAGTCCCGAAGCGCGCGCCCGGTTGTGGACCGATCACAAGGATGACCTACTGGCAGCAGGGCTGCTCGATCCCACCGTGAAACGCGCCGCGCCGGACGCGGGTTCCGGACGGCATGGCGCGGAAAGCCCGGGGCTGGGCGAGAGCTGGACAAAGACAAAAATGAAACTGCTGGCCGAGGGTGCGGATTGGACGGGAAAGCCCGACGCCTCGCGCAACATGGTCCACTACCTGGAAAACAGCGGCGATCCCATGAAACTCCCCGTTGACAAGATGTTGTCGGACGACAGTGACTTCAGGAATCGCATCGAAGATGACATCAACGCCAGGCGAAACAAATGGCGAATGCAGGCATTGGAGGAATTCAGGAAGAACGGCGGCAAGCCCGTCGCCATACGCGTGGAAACCGCGAACAACGACTTCTCATTCTCCAAGGCAACTGACGAAAACTGGTATTACGCCGTTGGCTCCACGAGGACGAATGTAACGGGAGTGGTCACCGTCGTACCTGACGCCCATGGCAACCCCAAGGTCGGCCTTGACTACCAGGTGAATGCCTGGGATCGCTACAACTGGGACGAAGGCAAGGGAGTGAGTATCGGACCCCTCGAAATCCCTGACGGGGAGATGGGCCGTATGCACAAGACTGGGCTCGCCCAGGAATACGACATGGCGGGCAGTAGTTCAGTGAAGCACTACGACCTGGGAGGAAAAACCCCGAGCACTCAGCCACTCCCCGCCCCCGACGAGCCCAGCCGAGATGGCGGGCGTACAGATCCAAATCGAGAACAGCAGAAAAGCCGCACGGATGCAACGACCGATTGAACGGTAGGAGTTCGAGTGCACCGCCCCATTTTGGTCACCGTTGGAGCCGTCATGGCGGCGACCGCCGCCCTTCTCGGCCTGGTGGCGCTCGCCGACGACGAGCAATCGTCGACAGGGCGGGACCTCGACTGCTGCTGGAGGTCTGGCACCACCCCAGAGTGGATGAGCAAGCGAATGGGGGTGCGCATCCCTTCGGGCGCTTCGGATGCACGCGCAGGGTTTCAGGCCGGTTCGCGGTATGACATCGGGATCCTCTCTTTCACGCTGCCCAACCCGAAGGCCGATGCCTACCTCACACGGCTTGTTCCGGGAGATCAGGAGATGATCGGGAACGACCATCCAAAGGAAAAGGCAGACCCATCCATGGGACCCTTCTCTCATTTGGGGCTTCCGGACCCGGAGACACTCACCAAAGGATTGAAGAAGGCCAGCTTCTGTCCCGGTGGGGCGACCACTCCCGAAGGGAAACACCTCCGGTACTGCGTCGACATTTTCGCCCACACCTTCACGCCTGGCCAGCAGCGGCTCTATTTCAGGTCGTTCATCGAGCCCCGGCTCGACGCGAACTGACCGGTCGATTCGCTGGCGTGTCACCGCGCACAATGGCGGTCCCGCGTGGCCTGCTGGCATGACCGGAAGGCGTCCTAGCGTGGCGCAGGGCCTTCCGGCCTGGAGATTCACGCCGCAGCTCGACGCCGAAGGCCCTCCCCCGATGACGGCGGCGAGGTGAGTCATCCGGGTGTCACAGTGGTTTCGTCACACGGCCCGTACACTCCCGACCCATCGGAGATCACCGGTCCGGCGGAGTCGAACACGGCGGCCACGTGAGGGAGCGGCGGATGGCGCAGGGGGCACGCTACGACCAGCGGGTGCGGGTCTTCGTCGAAGTCCGCGGGGGTCAGCGGGACTGGGAGGAGGCCAAGGAGCGGTTCCTTCAGCAGGGCTGGCCCGTCCGCGCCGAACACCCCGCTGGGCAAGGACCCCTGGGGAACGCCGTCGACCCGTCTCCCGACTCCCGCGTCTACGAGATCGAGGTGCGCCTCTTCGGCATCGCCAAGGGATGTGACCGAGGCGCTGCCGATCGGATCCGCAAGGTGGCCCGGTCCGCGCGTCTGGAAGCCTACGTCCTGCGCGCCGAACGCATTCACCGGGACCGGGAGACACGCTCCCGCTGGCGCGTCATCGACGGTCAGCGAAGACGAGACGCCCTCCACTCGCCGTGGCGCCGGTTCTTCGCCAACTGGGCCATGGTTCGCGGCTCCTACGACGTCGGTGGGCTCACAACCGGTCCCGCACGGCAAGCCCTGCGCTTGGCCCGCGCCGAAAATCCAGCGACCACTGCGAGGACCGCCGTCCGGCCCTTGGACGGCATGTGGAAGGACCCGGTGCGCCGATGGCCGGAGGAGGAGGGCACCCGCCGGGCCCTGCACGCCGTCATATGGGCTCTTGTGCCCGCTGCCGCCCTCGCCTTGGCGGCCCATGCCGTACCGGCAAGTCAGTGGTTGTGGATCCTGCTGGCGCTCGCCGGTGCCGTGCAGGCGGCACGGGCCGGTTGGCGGCTCTTCCCCGACGGCAAGGCAATGGGCGCGGTGCTGGTCCTCCTGGTGTCCGGGTTCTTCACGGCCGCCGGGCGCGGACTTCTCGGCAGCGAAGGCTGGACGCCTTCCACCATGTACTACACCGTTCTCGTTCTCGGGGTGGTCACGGGACTCTGGCTCCTGGTACGGCAGTGGACATGGGGTGAATGGGTCGGGTGGGCCATCCCCCTCGTCGTCACGCTGCTGATCTCAAGCTTCGTAGCAGCGGGTTCGGTGCTCCACGCCTTGTACGCGGACGAGCTGGACCTGAGCGCCGGCGATCTCGACGTCCCACCCCTGTGGCAGTTCGTCGCCTCGCTGAAGCTCGTGTCGATGCTGGCCTACGTGCTGGTCGTCCCTGCCTGGTGGGGCATCGCCCGGCACCGCCACCACTACTACGCGGCTCCCGGCGAGCGCACGAACATCGTGCTTCACGCCCTCGTCTTCGTCGCCCTCCTGACCATCACGGCCGGCATCGCCCTGGACTCGACCAGCAAGGCTGCCGAACGCACCAAGGCCGCTGCCGAACGCGGCACGGAACCGCCGGCGTACTTCGGCGTCGCACCTTCCTGGACGTGCGTACGGACGACCACCGCGCTCGGGAGCATCCCCGGCGAGGGCCCCGCGCTGAACCCGGACCGCCCCTATCTGCTCATCAACGTCGTAGGCAGCACGATCGTCCTGTGGGATCCGGTCGCGGACGAGCCAGTGAAGCTACCCGCCAACAAGGCGTGGCTGGAGCCGACCGAGAGCGGCAAGGGGACTTGTACGTAACCCCCTTGGTCTCTGCGAAACAGCAGGTCGGCCACCCCATCATGCTGTCTGGCTCGCCAACCGTCCGCAGCCCCGTTTCCGTTGGCCCAAGACATGGCCCCCCGCAGGGGCGACCCCTTCGTCATCTCGGCCAGGGGGCGGGCTCCGGTGGGACCGGGGTGAAGGTCACCGGGAGGTGGGCGAGGGCGGTGTGGAAGGGGCCGGGGCGCCAGGGGAGTTGGTTGCGGGGGATGGTGAGTTCGAGGTCGCACAACTGGCTGGTGAGCTGTTCGATGGCGGTGGTCGCGATCAGCAGCGCGGGGTTCTTCACCGGGCAGGCGTGCGGCCCGGCGGACCAGGCGAGGTGGGCCCCGCCGTCGGTGCGGGGACCAGGCGGGAGGCCGTCCGGGGTGGTGTTGGCGGCGGCGTAGGAGACCAGCACCAGTTCGTGGGCCTCGATCCGCACCCCGTGGAAGTCGACCGCGTGCCGCGGGAAGTGGGCGCCGAAGTTGGCCATCGGCGGCTCGTTGCGCAGTACGTCGTGCACCGCGTCCCAGGCGGTGAGGGCGCCGCCGGCCAGCGAGCTGTAGTAGCGGTCGTCGCTGAGCATCCGGGACAGCGCGTTGGAGATGAGGTTGGCGGTGGGCTCGTTGCCCGCGGCCAGGGTGAGCAGGACCTGGTCGGCGACCTCCTCGGTGCTCAGCCCGGCCGGGTGGTCGAGCAGCCAGGAGACCAGGTCGGGGCCGCGGTGGCGCTGTTTGCGGGCGACCAGCTCGGTGACGTACGCCAGGAAGTCGGCGCCGGCCCGGTTGGCCTGGTCGGGGCTGGTGGCCTCCACCATCGCGGCGAGGGGCGCGACCAGTCGGTCGTGGTGCTCCTCGGGCACCCCGCACAGCTGGTTGAACAGCAGCAGCGGTACCGGACGGGCGTAGTCGGCGACCAGGTCGGCGCTGCCGGTGGCGGCGAAGCGGCGGATCAGGGTGTCGGCCGCGCGGGCGGTCCCGGCGCGTAGCTCATGCGGCTCGATCATGGCGAAGGCGTCGATGATGGCCTGCCGGTAGCGCTGGTGGGCGGGACCGTCGTTGGAGAGCGGGTTGGGCCGCCACATCAGCATGGGCAGCACCGGGCAGTCCGGCGGCAGGCTCTGCTGCCAGACCCGGGAGTCCTTGCTCCAGGTGGCGGTGTCGTGCAGCAGATCGAGCGCCGCCCGGTACCCCACCACCAGGTACGCGCCCACCCCGGGCGCCAACTCCACCGGGGCGACCTGCCCGTAGCGCCGCAGTGCGGCGTACACGGTCTGCGGGTCGGCGGCGAAGTCGGCGCCGTACAGCGGGATCGGCGGGCGCAGGTACGGGCTCATCGCACGGGGCCGTCACTCGACCCGGAGGGCGCGCAGTCCACTCAGCACCTTCTCCAGCAGCCAGGCGTCCTGCTGCCCCGCCGGCGGGATCGGGGCACGGGCCCGCAGATGCCCCCGGTCGACCAGGTCGGACGCCAGTACCTTGACCACGCCGACCGGCAGCCGTACGTACCCGGCCACCTCGGCCAGCGACAGCGGCCCGCCGCACAGCAGCTGGGCGATGCGGTGGCGGGCCGGGTCCAGGCCCCGCGGCACCCGGTCCGCGGCGGCGCTGAGCAGGGTGAGCGGATCCAGGGTGCTGCGGCTCGGCTCGGTCTGCCCGCCGAGCGCCATATAGGCCGGTACGAACGGTCTGCTCTCCCGGTGCGCCCTCATGAGGCCGCGCCGCGATCGTACGACGGGGTGTGCACCGCCTTCTCGCCCAGCGCGGCGACCTGTAGCTGTACCCGGTGCGAGAGGGTCTCCATGTCGCAGCCATGGTCGGCGAAGAGCGCCAGTACGGTGTCGGGGCCGGCCGGGACCGCGAACACGAAGCCCTTGTCGGTGGCGACGACCACCTGCTCCACCGTGGTGCGCGGGTCGCCGGACAGCTCTCTGGCCAGGCTGCGGGCGGCGCCCTGGAGGGCGGACATCATCGCCGACGCCCCCTCCCCCGCCTCCCTGCTCAGGCCGGGCGAGGCACCGGTGACCATGCCGTCCGCGGACAGCACCACACCGTGCCGTACCCCCTTGACGACCAGCAGCGGGTCCAGGATCCAGGACATGTCGGGACGGAGGGCGTGCTTGGCTGCGGTCATGGGGCGGGGTTCCCTTCCTGGCGGCTGTGGTGGTCCTCGTACTCCGGGCGGTCCTGGTGGTCTTGGCCGGTATGCGGTTCGGGCCGGTATGCGTGGTGGCCGGGGTGGGTGGGATG
>NZ_SRID01000197.1 GCF_004684805.1 Streptomyces palmae | reverse complement strand
GCGGGAGGTCGTCCGGCTGAGCGGGGGCTGGGCGGATGCCGGGCGGAGCCGACCCTGGCGCGCGGACACCTTGGTGATGCCCTACTCGCTTTCGAAGGTATTCGTCGCGCTCGCGGCCCTCGCGGCGGTGCGCGAGGGCGCCCTCGCCCTGGACGAGCCGATCGCCAAGTACTGGCCGGAGTACGGGAGTCAGGGCAAGGAGGCGATCACCCTCCGGCAGGTCCTCACCCACCGTGCCGGCCAGCCGCGGTTCCCCGAGACGGCGGCCGGGCTCGATCCGCTCGATGAGAGGGGGCTGCGGGAGAGCCTGGCGCGCGCGGCCCCGGAGTACACCCCCGGGACCTCGCTCGGGGAGCACGCCTTGACCTACGGCCATCTCGTGGACGGCATCCTGCGCGCGAGCGCCGCGACCACACTGGGCGAGATGTTCCACGACGTGGTGCGGCCCGCGCTCGATCTCGACGCCTGGTTCGGCGTGCCGGACGACTCGCTGGAACGGGTGGCCGACCTGGAGTACGCGGACCCGAAGTGGCCACACCGACTCCACGCGGCACCATGGCTGCGGATCCCCGAGGGCGTGCTGGACACGGAGCGGACGAACTCCCGGGAGTGGCGGCAGTCGGTCTTCGGAGCGGCCAACCTGCACACCACCGCCACCGCCATGGCGGGCTTCTTCGCCGGACTCACCAGCGAGGACGGACCGGTGCGCGCGCTACTCGGCCCACACCTGCACACCGAGCTGCTCAGCCCCCAGGTAACCGGCTTCGACGAGGTCTTCGGCACCCGCCTCACATGGACGCTGGGCTTCGTACGCGACCGGGGGAAGATCGCCAAGGGCGGGATCGGCGGATCGGCCGCCTGGTGGTCACTGCGGCACCACCACGCCTGCGCCTACCTGACACGGCGGCTGGACGATCACTCGCGGGCCGCCGAGGTCGCCGCGGCCCTGGGCGACGACCTGGCGGTGGTCGGCGAGGACTGACACGCGGATCGCCACCCGCCCAGGCCCCCTGTGACGCACAGTCGCGCAGCGGCCGATCCGGCCCGGGGTGCGAGGGAATTCCCAGGCCATGACGGTAGAGGGACGCCGAGGGAGCCGCCGGGGCGTCCCGCTTCGATGGTCGCCCGCGCGGCAGCCGTCGACGTGTGCCGCACGGGCGAGGCTAGGTGGACGCCGTGAAGTAGTCGGCCGGATCAAGGGCATTCAGTGCGATCCACCGCTGTGGTGTCTCCGCGGTGGATACCTCGGCACTGTCCGATGAGGCGCGGAAGAAGCCCTGGACGTCGAGAGCGATTCGCGGATCGTCATCGACGCACCGTGCCATTTCGTAGTAGACAGCCAGCACGTGGACACATCGTGACGTGTCGGCTGAGCAGGAGCAGTCGGCGCCGACGAGTTTCGGTGCGGGCGGGTGGCCCGCGTCAGTGATGGCGCGGTACAACTCGTCGGTGAGAGCGGGCTGGACGCCGGACAACCGGCGGGACATCTCGGCTACCGCCTCCTGGGACATCGGCGCGACCTCGATATTGGCCACCGAGGCGCTGCGACCGCGGTGCACGGCGGCGCGCACGAACCGGCCGTCGATCGTGACCCGCACTCCCCCGGCGAGTGCCATTCTGCGCGCGCTGGGCAACTTCGGATCGGGGCGGGTCTGGGACAACGGCTCGGCGAGCCGAACCCAGTCCCTGCCCCACAGGGTGTAACCGAAATCCTTGTCTGCCATGGGTCAGCTGTCTCGCTTCCTGCGCAGGATCGCGATGAGGCGGTCGTCGTCCAGGCGGGCCAGTTCGGCGACGCCGGACATGTCCGCGATGTCGGAGAGTGCGGATTTTCGCGAGTGCATGGCCGCGATGTGCTCCTCGACGGTGGTTCCCGTGGTCAGCGTGGTGATGGTGACGGTGCGGGTCTGACCGATCCGATGGACACGATCGGAGGCCTGCGCCTCCACGGCTGGATTCCACCATCGGTCGAAGTGAACGACATCGGCCGCGCGGGTGAGAGTGAGCCCGGTGCCCCCGGCTTTCAGGCTGAGCACCAGCACTTTCGGGCCGCCCTCGGCCTGGAACCGGCGGACGATATCGGCCCGTTGCCGCTGGTTCAGGCCACCGTGGAAGAACGGCACCGACACACCGAACTGTTCGCCGCAATGTCGCACCAGCAGCTCACCGGTCTGCCGGTACTGGGTGAAGATCAGGGTGGGAGAGCCGGTTTCGAGGTTGTTGGCCACGATGTCGGTGCAGAGGTCGAGCTTTCCCGACCTTCCTGACAGCTCGCCGAGGTCCCCGGTGACCAGGCCCGGGTGGTTGCAGACCTGTTTGAGCGCGGTCAGGGCTGCCAGCACCCTGGTCTGGCGCTGTGCGCCGCTGCCGAAGCCGTCGTCGATCGCCTGCTCCAGCAGCCGGTCGTACACCTGCTGCTGCTCCTCGGTGAGGTCGCAGATCAGGTCGGCGTGGATCTTGGCTGGCAGGGAGCCCGCCACCTGGGACTTCTTCCGCATCAACACGATCGGCTCGATTGCCCCGCGCAGTCGGGCGGCGGCGGCGAGGGAGCCGTCCGCGATCGGCCGGACGAAGCGACGCCGGAACTGCGCCTTGTGCCCGAACAGCTGCGGTGCGACCAGGTTGAGCAGCGCCCAGAGTTCCTCGAGGTGGTTCTCGACAGGGGTGCCGGTCAAGGCGATTCGCGCGTCGGCCGCGATGGTTCGCGCGGCCTTCGACACCTGGGTGCGCGGGTTCTTCAGCACCTGTGCCTCGTCGAAGACCGCGGTGACCCACTGGTGTTCCGCCATCATCGGGCTGTGCAGGCGTAGCGTCGGGTAGCCGGTGAGCACCACCGTCCCGGCCTCCACCCCTTCCAGTGGTCCGCCACGCCAGGTCATCGTCCGCAGGCTGGGGGCGAACCGCGCGATTTCGTGTGCCCAGTTCCCGACCAGCGACGTGGGACACACCACCAGCTGTGGCCCCTCCTCGGCGCGCCCGGCCATATAGCCGATGGCCTGGAGCGTCTTCCCGAGCCCCATGTCGTCGGCGAGCACCGCGCCGCCGTGGGTGTCGACGGTCTCGCGCAGCCAGCTGACGCCGCGAACCTGGTAGGGCCGCAGCTTGGCGGTCAGCGCTGTGCGCATTTCGGTCGCCACGGCGTTGGTGTGGCGGAAGACGGCCAGGGCGTGCTCCGCCGTCGTCACGGCGACACCGGTGGCATCGGGAACCGCATGCGCCGCGATCGGCAGGGCCGCGTCGCGGCCCGCGATCCATGCCCGCCAGACGTCCACCGACCGGCCAGGCGAGTCGAGGGGCGCGCCGGCGAGCCCGTCCGGTTCGATCAGCGCACAGTCGACCTCGGACACCTCGAACCCGCCGAGGTCCGGCGTCGGGACGGCCAGGGGAACGGTCTCGGCATCACCGAGGGGCGGGGCAGCCCCCACCGCGCGGCCGGACCAGGTCCACAGGGCGAACATATGGCGGTCGGGCAGGTACGTGGCCTGGCTGTCGAGCAGGACACGGGGCGTTTCTCGGTCGGTTCCCACGGTGTCAGCGGCTCCCCACGTCATCGCTCATAGGCGGATTGGTCATCGGTCCCTGGACGGGGCGTCCGTCCGGTCTCGGGGCGACGGCCCGCTCGACCGTGGTCCTGCTCCCGCATCAGCCCCGCGGGCTTTCCGGCGGGGCGCAGGGAGAACACCAGCACCGCTGCTCCGACTGCCCCGCGCGAAACAGCCCGTAGGCCAACGCCGCGAGCCCGCTGATCGAAAGCAACATCCCAGCCGGGTCCAGCGGCCGCGGGACAGGGCTGCGGAAATCCGGGACCAGCACGGCGATAACGACCAATGCCAACGCCACGAGCGGGACATTGACCAGAAAGACCGAACCCCACCAGAAATGGTCGAGAAGAACCCCTGCCAGTACCGGGCCGACGGCCATTCCGACACCGGCGGATGTCGAAAAAAACGGCGATCGCGGTCGACCGCGCGGGACCGGTGAAGGCCCACATGAGGATGGCCAGGTTGGCGGGCGTGATCAGCCCGCTGCCCACGCCCATCGCGACTCGGGCGGCGATCAGCTGGTCGGCATCGCCCGCGTACGCTGCCCACACCGAGGAGCCGGCGAAGACCACCAGCCCGATGGCGAGCACGGTCCGGTGGCCGAAGCGATCACCCGGCGCGCCTGCCGTGAACATCAGGGTGGCGAAGGCCAGGGTGCACGCGCCGGTGGCCCACTGAAGCTCGGCCGGGCCGGCGTCCAGCCCGCGGACCGGGTCGGCGAGGGTCTCCAGGGTGGTGCTCAGGACGGTGTTTTCCAACCAGATCAGCAGCGAGCACAGCATGAGAACGGCGAGGATTGACTGCTGCTTGAACTTCGGCAGCGTTGGGGGTGTGGGCATGAATACCCTCGGGGGCGACCGGAGAAAACCTGACCGCCGAACCGTAGGCAATCGTCGGGCCCCTGTCAATTTCTTGACACCCATGAACGGACAATCGGTCCCGGTGAGCCACAAGGGCATATTCCCAAACCCTTGTCAATTGAGCGCCGGAAAACCAAACCGCAGGCTTTCACAAATCACCAGGGGCATATAGCCATACCCTTGTCAACTCCCGGGTTTTCTGTTCGGCCCCGCATGTCGTCCGGCCTGCCGAGGCAGGGCTGCCGCACAGTCGGAGGGATGTCGCCGGCGAGTCGGGACGAGCAGGTGGTGACCATTCCGGGGCCCGAACGCCTCACACCCACCCGCGTCCGACGCGGCTTCCGAGGCATCCGCCCGCAAGCCGCCTGCCCGACACTTCGATGGGTCAGCGCCCACGACCGGCATCACGCCGCACGAACATCACGTCACGTGGGTGACCTAGGCCCTGATGGGTGCGGCCGACCTGGCGGCCTGCTCGATCTTCGCGCAGTAGGCCGCACGGGCTTCCTCGTCGATCCGCTTCTCGTGTTCGGCGCGCAGCCCGGTGCGGCCGTCGAGGCTCTCGCGCAGGATATCGGCGTGCCCGGCATGCCGGATGGACTCGCCGAGGACATGGACCATGACGGCGAACAGGTTCGTGTCGGCATGAGGCTCCGGCCACCACGGCACATGGCCGGGGGCGTCGAGGGCAAGCTCCTCGATCGTCGCGTCCGAGTGTTCCCATGTACGCCGGTAGAACCCGATGATCTGATCGCGGGTCTCGTCCTCGGCCGCCCACAGATCGCTGCCGTCGGAGTCCTGCCACCGGGGCAGCGGTTCCGGGGAAGGGCGGTCGAAGACCTCGCCGAAGTACCTGGCCTCGACGGTGGCCACGTGTTTGACCAGGCCGAGGAGGTTGGTCCCGGTCGCTGTCAAAGGTCGGCGGGCGTCGTATTCGGACAGGCCGTCGAGTTTCCAGAGCAGCACTTCGCGGTCCCGCCGCAGTCTCCCGTGCAGGTTGTCCTTCGCGAATTCATCGATCATGCGGCACGAGCCTGCCATGGGCTGCTCGTGGCCTCAAGATCCCTATATGGTCCGCAACGACCGGCAGAGCCGAGGTCTGGCCATGGCCGCCGCTCTGACCTGCTCCAATAAGCTCGCGAAACGTGCCACGCGAGACACCCTCCAAGCCGGCCCGCTGACCGCGCTGGAGGTGAATGCGGGAGAGGCAGTTGGCTGCCTCGCTGTATGGAATGCCTCTGAGGGGGTACCCGATCTCGCGGGGGGATTCATGGCCTCGGAGGTCACCATGATCATCCTCGGAGTCATCCTGCTCGTCGTCGGATTCGTCACGGGAATCGCCATTCTGTGGACGATAGGAATCATCCTCGCCGCCATCGGTCTGATTCTCTGGGTGCTCGGCGCGGTCGGTCACGCAGTGGGCGGACGTCGCCACTATTGGTAGGCGAAAACTCCCGCTTGGCGAGCGGCTGTCGATTCCCGCGGGCCACCGTGGGGAGCCTCAAGTGGCGCGCAGCCATTGATCGAGGACTGCGAAGTCTTCGGCGGTGAGGCCACGGGACGCCCCGACGCGGTGCAGGAGCGCCGGGGCGGGGTGGTGGGTGGACGCCCCAGTCTCGATCGGCGTCGGTGATCTCGTCGTCGACCCAGACGAACGGGCGCCCGCCTGCCCATGCCACCAGGGTTCGGGTCTTCCAGTGGAGCCCGAACCATGTGTCCTCACGTTCATGCGCGTCGGAGGTTTCCGGCCAGGCCACGACCGGCAGGGGCGGCAGGCCGAGCCGCGGCGCCATGTGGTTGTTCGCCTCCTCCTCCCAGGTGGTGGCCCAGACCAGCTCGCACGGCAGTGCCGCAAGGCGAGGTCCGAGGCGCGGGTCGAGCCGCGTCAGGTGTGAATCCGTCGCGGCGCCTGACGGCTCGCGCCGCGGGCCGTCGCCGAACGGCAGGAGAGGTCCGTCGACGTCCAGGAACAGCAGCGGGCGTGCCCTGCCCCCACTCAGCCGCAGCCTCCTGGGAAGGCACCTGGGCGCGGTCACCGCGGCCCGCGGGTTTCCGTTGGCCCAGGACGACTCCGGCCAGGACCAGGACCAGTCCGCACAGTTGCCGAACGGTCAGCGTCTCCGCGGCGACGGAGGTGCCGAGCAGGACGCCGGTGACGGGATTGAGCAGTCCGATCAGTCCGACGGTCCCTGCCGGCAGGTGCCGCAGTCCGGCGGCGGGCGCCGAACGGCACCCGCGGATCCCGCAGAGCCTCAGGCTCCGTCAGGCTGGAAGAACGCGAGCATCCTCCGCCCGGCGTCCGGGGACATCAGGATCTCCTGAACGTGCGCGGACCGCCGGCCGGCGGCGCTGGTGCGTGCGAACATCTCGCGCTCGTACTCCTTGACGGCGGTGGGAAAGTCGCCCGGATGCGCGGCCAGCGCGAGGCCGAGCAGGGCGCCGTCCAGCAGCGCCATGTTGGCACCCTGCCCCACCGGCGGCATCAGGTGCGCGGCATCGCCGAGCAGCGTGACGCCTGGTGTCGACGGCCAGGTCAGGCCGACCGGGAGAGCGGTGATGGCTCGCGGCTGGATCGTGTCGTCGCAGGCGGCGATCAGTGCGGTGAACCGTGGGTCCCAGCCGGCGAACAGGTCGGTCAACCGCGCCCGGGCGGCGGCTGGGTCGTCGAACGGGATCCCACTCGTGGCGAACCAGTCCTCGGCGGTGCGGAAGCTGAGGTAGACGCGTACGCGGCCGTCGCCGTTGCGCTGCGCGGACAGGGACTGCCCGTTGCCGAGCACCCAGTAGTTGCCTCGCCCCACCATCGCCGCGAGGTCGGGGTGGGTGCGGTCGATGTCGGGAATGCCGAGCTCGACGACGTTCTGGCCGGTGTGCGCTGGGCGGGCGTCGGTGAGCAGGGGACGGACCTTGGAGTCCGCGCCGTCGGCGCCGACCAGCAGGTCATACGTCGCGCTGCCGCCGCCGGCGAAGTGCAGCCGGCCGTGGTCGGCGTGATCGAGGGCGTGTCCCCAGCGCACCGTGTGATCGGGGAGGGAGTCCAGCAGCAGCTCGCGCAGATCGGCGCGGTCGACTTCAGGGCGCTCGAGTGGGGCGTCGTCGGGCGTGTCCTCCTGGAGCAGCAGGGTGCCGTCCGGTTCGAGAAGTCGCAGGTCCTGGCCTTCGCCACGGGCGATCGCGTGGAACCGGCCGATCAGGCCGGCCTCCCGCAGCGCCCGCTGCCCGGTCCCCGCGTGGAGGTCGAGCATGCCGCCCTGGCCGCGGGCGCCGCGCGACGGTTCGCGTTCGTACACCACGGACCCCATGCCGTGCATGTGCAGCACACGGGCGAGAGCCAGGCCACCGAGCCCGGCTCCGACGATGGCAATGGTCATGGTCGCCTCCCCTTCGATACACCGTACTGATCGATACACTGTATCGCCCGGGGCGAATGTACTGTGGCGGCATGTTGGTGTGGGAGAGGCCGGAGCCGCCGAATCGACCGGTGCCGGCTCCGCTGAACCGAGAGCGGATCGTGCGAGCGGCGATCGGGTTGGCCGACGCGGACGGCCTGGAGGCGGTGTCGCTGCGCAAGGTCGCCGCCGTGCTGGGCGTCGGGCCGATGCGGCTGTACGGCTACATCGCCGGCAAGGAGGAGTTGCTCGACCTGATGGTCGACGCCGTCCACGCCGAGATCCGGCCGGCCGGAGACGACTGGCGGGAGGTGCTCCGGTCCCTCGCCGAAACCACTCGGCGCGCCGCTCACGCACATGAATGGCTTGCCGACCTCCTGGGTGGCCGACCCCAACTCGGGCCGCACGCGCTGGCCACCGGGGAGACCGTGGTGGCCGCGCTGGACGGCCTCGACGTGGACGCCGTCATGCCGGTGGTCGCCGCGGTCAACGCCTACGTGATCGGTGCGGTGCGCCGGGAGATCGCCGAGCGGCGCGCCGAGCGGGCCACCGGGATGGACGAGAAGCGCTGGCAGGCCGCGCTCGGGCCCTATCTGGAGCGGACCTTCGCCACCGGCCGACTCCCCGCGCTGGCCACGGTGGTGCGCGAGGCCGCCCACCTGGACGCCGACGAGACCTTCCGGATCGGCCTCGACTTCCTGCTCGACGGCATCGAGGCCCGCATCTCCCGGTGACGCGCGGTTGGGGGACGGTCCCGGATGCCGCGCCCGCCGTGCGGCCGAGTCGCCCACGCCGAGAGGTCCCCTGGGCGGCGGCCTCCCTCGTACGGTCGCCGGGGGGTGGCCCGGCGGCAGGCTCGACCGGGCCACCCCACCGTCAGCGAGTGTCGGTACGCCTTTCCAGGCGGGTGCCGTCGCGAAGGGTGATCGACATCAGATCGCTGGGGGCGTCCAGCTCCAGGCGGTGCCAGCGGCCGCGGGGGACGATCACGGCCCTGTGGTTCGTCGAGCAGATCGTCGACGGCCTGGTCGAGTGCGGCATGACCCCCGAGCTGGCGGTACGCGGATACCGTGCGATCTGGTACTACACCGCCGGAGAGATCGTGGTCCGCGTGACGGCGGCCCGGCGGCGCACGGACGACGACCGCCCCACCTACCGGGAGTTCGTCTTCGCCGATCTCGACCCGAGCGAACTGCCCCGCTTGGCGCAGGTCGCGGACCACTGGGCACCGCTGACCGCCGAGGACACCTACCTGGACGGGCTCCGAGCCCTGGTGGACGGCCTGCTGGCGGCCGGCCGACCCGCTCGTTGACCTCGAGCCCCCCGTCACCGTCCGCCCGCCCGGCCGTTCCGGCCATCGGCTCAGTCCAGTGGCACTGCCGCGAGCCGGTCGTGGGCCTGGAGGTACAGCCGGTCGCCGCGGTGGGTCAGGGCCGCCGGGCCGTTCGGCATGCGCACCGAACGGGCGGACAGGCTCCAGGCGGTGCGGCGTTTGTCGATGTCCACCGCCACGGCGGCCAGGCCGCCGCCGCTCACCCCCGCGTAGAGCTCGCCGCGGAAGGGGGCGGGGAGGGCGAGATGGCCGAAGTACGGCCCGGGGTCATAGCTCCAGAGCCTCTTCCCGGTGGACTCGTCGTACGCGCGCAGGGACTCGGCCGCGGTGAAGAGCGTGCCGTTCACGCAGACCGGCGAACCGAGTACCGTCACGTCCTCGGGCTCCAGGGTCCAGACGGTCCGCCCGGTCCTCAGGTCGACCGCGGTGATGACGCCGGCGTAGTCGTAGGCGTGCCGGTCGGACACCACCGGCGGATGGACCCCGCCGCGGTCCGACGGGCTCCGGGCCTGCTTGTCGCTGCGTACCCGGCGGGCCCACAGCAGGCTGCCGTCGGCGGTGTCGACGGCGAGGATCCGGGCCGGATCCGAGCAGACCAGGCGTCCGCCGGTTACCACCGCGCTGATCGTCAGCAGTCCGTGGTCGGGGTTGGTGCCCTCGATCCGGTGGCGCCAGCGGAGCCGGCGGGCCCGGAGGTCGTAGGCCAGCAGCCAGGGTTCGGTCCGGTCGTCATCGCTTTGGTAGTAGCCCAGCAGGTAGAGGGCCCGTGCGTCCGCCGCCAGCACATCGCTGTAGACGCTGAGGGCTCCCAGCACGCGCCGCCCGGCCGAGCCGGGGACGAGGTGGCCGGTGCGCGGGTCGAGATAGCCCGCGGTGGGATCGCCTCTGTCGTCGGAGAACAATCCGGCCAGCCGTCCGGCGGAGACCGCGGGGCTCAGGTCGACCGAGCCCGCTTCCCACAACTCCCGCCCGGTGGCGGCGTCCAGTGCGCGGTTCGAGTCCCCCTGGTGCAGCACGATCCGGTCCGTGGCCAGGGGCGGGGTGGTGGCGAGGGTGGCCGGCACCGACCACAGGGGGGTGGGCGCGACGCCGGGCGGCCGTCTTCCGGTGGATCGGCTCGGCCGGGGCGGCGCGGTCCGACCGCCCCCGGTGCCCGGCAGCCCGTCCGCGGCCCACAGGACGGTGAGGCCGCCGCCCGCCAGGGCCGCGGCGGACCCGAGGAGCACCGCCCGGCGCGAGGGGCGGGGGGACGAGGGGGGTGGTTCGCGCAGCGGCGCACCGCCGAGCGCCGCGAGTTCGTCGATGCGTCGGCCGAGGTCGGCGAGGAGCGGCTCCGGCAGCAGGCCGGCGAACTCGGCCGGGACGGGCGGGCCCCAGTCCGCCAGGAGCCGCCCCAGGGCGGGGCGTTCGCCCGGTTCCGCCGACAGGCAGGCGGCGAGCGTGTCGCGGAGCCCGTCCGGTACCCCGGTCAGATCGGGCGGCGCGCCCTCCCGGAGCAGCCGCAGCGAGTCCCGCCCGGGGCCGCCGTCGTACGGGCCGTGTCCGGAGGTGGCGAAGACCAGCAGCGCGGCGAGCGCGAACACGTCCCCTTCCGGGCCGTGCTCGGCGCCGCGCGCCTGCTCGGGTGACATGTAGGAGGGGGTGCCGGATATCTCGCCCGAGGCGGTGAGCGCCGGGCTGCCCGGGGCACGGGCGAGCCCGAAGTCGATGAGTCTCGGGCCCTGCGGGGTGACCAGCACGTTGGCGGGCTTGAGGTCCCGGTGGACCAGCCCGGCCCGGTGCAGCGCGGCCAGGGACTCGGCCAGCGCGGCGCCCAGCTGCCGGGCCGGCGCCTCGGGCAGCGGGCCCGAGGTCCTGACCGCCTCGGCCAGGGAGGGCCCCAGGATGTAGCCGGCGGCCAGCCAGGGCAGCGCCGCCTCGGGGTCCACTCCCAGGAGCTCCGCGGTGCGCCCGGCGCCCAGCGCGTCCACCGCCTCGGCCTCCAGGGCCAGCCGGACCCGGAATCCGGGCTGGTCGCGGAGTTCGGCCCGTACCGTCTTGACCGCGGCCAGCCGGCCGCCGGCGGTGCGCGCCAGGAAGACCGTGCCCATGCCACCGCTGCCCAGCCGTCCCACCAGCCGGTACGGGCCGACCCGGTCGGGGTCGTCGGGCAGCAGCGGGAGAACCGAGGGCATGGGCGGCACGCTCCTTCGTACGGCGGTTGCCGGGAGGGGGGTCGGGGGTTCAGCGGGTCGGTATGGCGATGACGGCCGAGGGCTGGGCGATGAGCAGCGTGCCGGGGGCCGTCACCAACTGCAGTGGATCGAAGGTTTCCAGTCCGGTGACGACCAGCTGCCACAGCCGCTCGCCGGTTTCCAGGTCCAGCGCCGCCAGCTGCCGCCGTGTCGGCACGAACAGCGTGCGGCCCGAGGAACTCACGGCCATGGCTCCGAGGTCGTGGTGGGTCACGTCCTCGTCGAGGTCCTGGTCCCACCGGGTGTGCCCGGTATCCGCGTCCAGCGCGAGGACGTTGGTGATGCCGCCCGTCGTGCAGAGTACGGACCGGGCCCGCAGCGGTGGACCGTGCTCCGTGTCGGCGCCGGCCCTCGACGTCCACAGCCTGCGCCCGGTCGCCGTGTCGTACGCGTGCACCGAGCCCGGGGAGAGGAAGTACAGGCGTCCTTCGGCGTCGACGACGGAGGAGTGGGGGCCGACGGAGATGTCCTGGTAGGTGCGTTTCCAGGCGAGTTCGCCGGTGGCCCGGTCGAATCCGGCGATCGACAGGGAGCGGGTGTCGTACGGATCGCGGTGCGGGTCGTCCTCGGGCAGGGCCTCCACGATCACCGTCCCGCCGGCCGCGGTCGCGGAGAGGCGGGGTCCGAGGCCCTTCGGCAGCGGGGTGCGCCACCGCTCCCTGCGTGCCGCGAGGTCGAAGGCCACCACGGACCGTTCCTCGGAGTCGCTCAGGTAGGGCTGGAGGAGCAGCCACGCGGTGTCCCCCGCCGTGGCGAGCACCGCGCCGACGACGACGTCCCGCTGGTACAGCCTCTGGTCGGCCCACTCGATGCGGCCGTCCCCCAGCGCGCACAGCTTCAGATCGGATCCGGTGTTCACCAGTACCCGGTCTCCCGGGACCTTCCGGGGAGTGGTGAATCCCCGCAGGTCGGGCAGGTCCCAGACCTCTTTCCCGGTACGCAGGTCATGGCCGGACAAGGTCTCGTTCCGGGTGGCGAGGAACCGCCCGGCGCCGGTGATGGGGAGGAGTTCGGTGGCTGCCGCGTCGTCGTCGTAGCGCCACAGGGCGGTGGGCGGCAGCCCGGCCGGCGCGGGGGCGGATGTGCCGCGCCGGGTGGGCCGTGCCGGTGCGGCGGCCCCGCCACCACCCGAACCGGCGTGCCAGGCAAGGGTTCCGGCCACCCCCAGGGCGGCGCCGGCCGCACCGGCCGCCAGCCGGCTCAGCAGCGCGCGGCGGGTGGGCG
>NZ_SRID01000196.1 GCF_004684805.1 Streptomyces palmae | reverse complement strand
GTCCCGGGGCCGGCGCCTGGGGCGGGCAGGCCGAGGCGATCCCGTCCCCGCATGGCCGGGCGCGCCCGGACCACTCGCCGATCCGGTTCCTCAGCCGCGCGGGATGCCGAGCAGCTCCCGCCCCCGCTCCTCGGTGAGCACCCTGGCGAGCAGCGGATGCGCGAGCAGGGCGACCGGGGCGATGTGGTCCGGTGACAGCGGCCGCCACAGCCGGAAGGCATCGCGCAGCCGCGGCCATATGTCCTCGGGCGGCGTGATCTCCTCCTCCAGCGGCGGCACCTCCACCGGGCGGTTGGGCACGACGATGATCCGCGCCTCGAGCCGATCGTGCTCGACCGGCTTGGGCGCCGGCGCCGCCAGCGGTACGGCATCGGCTCCGGCGGACGCCAGGACGTCCCGTACCGCCGCGTCGAACTCGGGGTTGCCGAAGGAGAGCCGGAACCCCGGCTCGCGCCTGCGCGCCTCGAACTCGTCGATCACCGAGCGGACCGGCTCCGGTGCCGACTCCCGAAGGTGCCGCAGGGCGAAGCCCCCGCCGTGCCCGTCCAGCGGGTCCTTGGCGAAGAGCAGCGGAAGCAGCTCCGCGTGGAACAGCGGGTCCCGTTCGAAACCCCGCCATCCGTCCCGGTCGGGCAGGACGTGGTCCAGCGGAAGGGTGGACCGGTCGCCGAGCATGGCCAGGAGCTGGAAGCGCAGCCGATCCGCCCGCTCCCGGCCGAACCGGGAGGCCCGCTCCCACTCGGCCAGGGGCTCCTCGATCCGCCCCGCCAGGGCCGCGTCCCTGGCCCGGTCCACCACGGACTCCCAGTGGTCCCTGGTGGCCCCCGCGGGTTGCTTCAGGGCGTGGAAGCCCGCGTACGCGTCGAACATCAGCTCGTAGAAGGAGGCGTGGCGCTCCGGCCCCTCGCCCGACCAGGAGGCCAGCCAGTAGCCCGCCCACTCGCCGTGCTCGTCCACGTCCTCCGGATCCAGCAGCATGACCGCCCCGTCGCCGTCCAGGGACAGGCGCAGTGACCGGCGCAGGACGGCGCCCTCGTCCACCACCTCCCCGTCGAGGCCGTCGTCGCCGAGGTCGTACGCCTCGATCCAGTCGGCGTCCTCGGTGTCGGCCAGCCAGGCCAGCTCGGCGGTGCCGGCGAGCTGGTAGATGAAGCAGCCCGCGTCCCGCCAGCCGTCGGTCACCAGCAGGAACTCCCGCAGGGACGGGGGCAGCGCACGGCCCAGCCGGACCTCGGCAGCGGCGATCCGCTCGGCACTGGCGGGGGCGAAACCGAGCCAGCCGGCCCGCACCACCGCCTCGTCCAGCGGCGAGTCCCGCTGCGGATCGTGTGCGCTGATCCACTCCTCGCTCCAGCGCTGGAGAAACGGCTGCCACTTCTGCCGGTCCACCGGGCCACCCTTCGTCGATGCCGATGGGCCAACCACAGCACAGGGCACTGACATCGGGATCGGCGGCCCCGGGCCGCTGGGCGGAACCAAGCCTTCCGAATCATCTGCCGACCCGGCCCGCTAGGGCCGAACGGCCCTATGACCAGGGCCGTACAGACGTCCAGGGCCGGTGCGACACTGATCTTGATCGCTCCATCAGGAGGAATCCGGCCCCAGGAGGTCTGTCGGTGAACACCACCGGACACCATGAGTACGACGAGTACCACGCGCTACTCGCCCGGCAGGACGCGATGCGGCTGCGCCAGCGGTTGCTCTCTCCGGCACAGCTGCCGCGCACCGCGGAACGCCCACGCCCGGGTGGGCCACGCGGCACAGGCGGGCTGCGAGGCATGGGCGCGGAGCACTACGACGGCGTCGCCGACCAGCAGATCATCGTCAGCTATCTGCCGGTGGTCACTCCGTTCAGCGAACTCATCGACCACCTGTACGAGTCCATGTTCGAGCGGCATCCGTATCTGCGCGGACTGTTCCCCGAGTCGATGGACTTCCAGCGGGCCCATCTGGAGCAGATGTTCCGCTACCTGATCGACCATCTGCACCGCCCCGACGAGGTGCTGGAGCGCTGCCGCCAACTCGGCCGCGACCACCGCAAGCTGGGGGTGCGGCCGGTGCACTACCAGGTGTTCGAGGAAGCGCTCGCCGAGGCGCTGCGCCGCCGCGCCGGACGGCACTGGAGCGAGGACCTGGAGTGGGCCTGGCTGCGGATGCTGCGGTTCGCGGTGGCGGCGATGGTGGAGGGCGCCGAGACCGCCCTCGCCGAACCGGCCTCCTGGCAGGCCACGGTGGTCGGCCACCAGCTGCGCCGACCGGACCTGGCGGTGCTGCGGGTCAGCCCCGCGGAGCCCTACCCCTACCAGGCCGGCCAGTTCGCCACCCTCCAGTCGCCGCTGCTGCCGCACGCCTGGCGGGCGTACACCCCGGCCCGCCCGCCCCGCCCGGACGGTGAGCTGGAGTTCCACATCCGGCTGACCGGGCCGGGCGGGGTGAGCGAGGTGCTGGTGGGGCACACCCGAGTGGGGGACACCCTGCGCCTCGGGCCCGCCCAGGGGACCATGGTGCTGGACGAGTCGGCCCGGGACCTGCTGATCGTGGCGGGCGGCACCGGCTGGGCCACCGCCCGGGCGCTGCTGGAGGAGCTGTCCACCCGGCGGGCACCCGGCCGCACCGTTCACCTCTTCCTCGGCGCCCGCAGCCGCGAGGAGCTGTACGACGCCGCTGCCCTGGCCGACCTGGAGAACCGCTGCCACTGGCTGCGAGTGGTCCCGGTGATCGAGGACGAGGCGGTCGACTCGCTGGCCGACGCGGTGGCGCGGCACGGTGACTGGTCCGGACACCTGGCCTACCTCAGCGGACCGCCCGGCATGGTCGCCGAGGTCGAGCGGCGGCTGGCCGAGCTGCGCCTGCCCCCCGAGGAGATCCGCCGGGACCCGGTGGCCCGTACGGCACAGTCCGCCGAGCTGGTGGCGGCCGGCTACCACGAGTAGGACGCCTGGGGCACGGGCGGTGGAACCGCGGTGCCCCGCCCGGACTCGGGCCACCGGCCCGTCACCGCACCGGTCGCCCCGGGGCGGTCCCCCTGGTCTTCGTCCCCGACGTTCCCGGATACGCCGACGCCAGGTGCCGCTGGTACGGCACCTGGCGTCAAGGCTTCCGGCTGGGCTGCCGGCGGCGGGTCAGACCCGCGCCGCCGAGCGGATGACGACCGGCTCCACCGGCACGTCCCGCATCCCCGCGCTGACTCCGGTCTTCACACCGACGATCTGGTCCACGACGTCCATACCGCGCACGACCTTGCCGAACACCGCGTAGCCGAAGTCCCGGCCACCGTGGTTGAGGAAGTCGTTGTCCGCGACGTTGACGAAGAACTGCGCGGTGGCCGAGTGGATCGCGGAGGTACGGGCCATGGCCACGGTGCCCCGGGTGTTGAGCAGACCGTTGTCCGCCTCGTTGCGGATCGGGTCCTGGGTCGGCTTCTGGGCCATGTCCTGGGTGAAGCCGCCACCCTGCACCATGAAGCCCGGGATCACCCGGTGGAAGATGGTGTCGTTGTAGAAGCCGCTGTCGACGTACGAGAGGAAGTTCCGCACCGAGATGGGGGCCTTCTCCTCGTCGAGGCTCAGCTGAATCTCGCCGAGGCTGGTCGTCAGCAGGACATCTACCATCAGTGCTCTCCGATCACTTGACAACATGGCTTCACGACCCGTCCGCGGTACACCCGCTCCCGATGGGGGCCGGCGCGAAGGGGCCGAACCGCGATCCTACCCAGACCGGTCACCGCAGGTCACACGTGGCGGGCGCCATTCGGGTCGATGCCGCCTCCCGCCACGCCTTCAGGCCCCTTGCCGGCGCGCGGCGTGCCGCTGCCTTCCCGGTGACCGGGGCGGGGCCCGCGGCGCCTTCAGGTCCTTTCCGGCGTGTGGCGCGCCGCCTTCCTCCGCGACGCGAAGCCCGGGGCCCGCCATGCCTCCGGTCTCTACCCGGTGCGCGGCGGGCCGGCGCCTTCCCCGTGCCGAGTCCGTCTCCCCCACGGGCCAGCCGGCCCTGCCGGGCAGTCGGACGGACCGGCCGGGCGACCCCGGCCCACCGCTACCGTTCTATGTCGAGGTCACGTCAGAACTGTGACAAAGATGCTGGTGGGAGGGGCTGTCGGGGCTGATTAAATGAGCGGCGGCAAGATCGTTTCCGATCGCTCGCATATACGGGGGTATTCCAATGAAGAGCACGCGTGTTCGGTTCGTCCGTCGCACCGCCACCGCGGTCGCCTGCGCGGCCGTCCTGCTGCCGCTGACGGCCTGCAACGACAGCGCCGTGGAGAGCGACGACGCGGGCAAGGGCTCGCAGGGGACCCACGCCGGTGCCAAGCCGAACGGCGTCGACAAGCTCGCCGCCAAGGAGATCTACGACAAGGGCATGCAGGCGAACGCCGACGCCGGCTCCTTCCGCGAGCAGATGCAGCGTTCGGACGCCAAGAGCGACCTGCGGCTGTCCGCCACCGAATGCGTCGGAAAGGTCGACCTGCTGCAGCACGGGTCCTTCGAGGTGATCCGCAAGGACTCCGACATCTGGGGCAAGGTGGACGCCGCGTTCGCCGCCTGGGCCAAGGAGAACGGGGAGGTCGTCCCGGCGGACAAGTGGATGCACGGCGGCCCGGAGAACACGGTGATGAAGGCCCTGAGCAGCTACTGCCACCACGAGCAGTTCACCAAGCCCGACACGGCCGACGTCGAGATGACCAAGGGGCCGGTCACCCGGGTGGGCGGGGCCTCGGTGGTGCCCATCACGCAGAAGGAGGCCGGGAAGTCGAGGACGTACTACGTCGCGACCACCGGCACCCCGAACGTGGTCAAGGAGGACAGCACGACGGGCGGCCAGGCGCCGGACCTCGTGTTCTCCGAGTTCGGTGTGGCGGTCGGCGCGAAGGCGCCGGCCGGCCCGATCGTGGAGGCCCCGCAGGGCTGACGGCCGGGCAGAGCGGACGCCGGCGTGGGGCGGCGGGGGAGTCCGCCGCGCCTCGGCCGCCCTCGCCGTCCGCCGCGGGCCGCCTCCTCGCCCCGGAGCAGCCGATGGCCCGCGACCGCACCGCCGGTCCCACCGCACCCCGGTGCCGCCGCGCCCGACGAGGGGCGGCGGCACCGGGGGCGCGGGTCACGGTGCGGTCAGGCGGCGTCGTGCAGGGCGGGAACGGCGGGCGGCGACACCGGGGCCTCCGCGGGGCGGCCCTCGTCTTCCCGCCGCAGCCGCTCCACTAGTTCCTGGAGCTCGGCGTTGCGCCCGCTCAGCATCATGAAGATCATCTTCAGGTCGCCGGAGAACGCCGCGCCGGGGTCGGAGAAGCCGACCGGCAGGTTGCGCTCGAAGATGAAGTGGCCACTCCAGGCGAAGCTGAAGAAGGCACCGGGTACGGCCCACAGCAGCGCGGGCCTGCGGCGCCGTCCGGCCACCGTCGCGGCACCCACCGCCGCGAGGAGCCCCGCCACATGCATCCAGCGGCTCGCCTCGCTGGTGTGGCCGCGCATGTAGTCCTCGAAGCGCTGGTCGAACTGCCTCATTGCGGGTCTCCGTTCGTGTGTCGGGATGCGGTGTCGGACGCGCTCGACGCGTGCCGGGCGAGCGCGTCCTGGTAGGTGTTCCGGAACAGCGGGTCGGCCACCGCCCTCCGCTCGTAGCGGGAGCCGAAGCGCCTGCGGTACTCGGCGAAGAAGTCGCCCCGGTGATGCAGGAAGAGCACGTCGTGCACCGCCATGTTCCGCATGACCAGCAGCGGCACGGGGCACCTCGACACCGGGAAGCGAGGGTTGCGTGCCGCGGGTTCGGGACATGCCGGGTGGAACTGGCCGAGCATCAGCCCCTCACGGGCCAGTTCTCCTTTCAGCTCCGCCTGCGCCGCGTCCAGCAGGGGCCAGCCGGCCGGCGGCAGATCCGGCAGGACCAGGAGGAGGGTTCGCATCGTCGGGTTGGCATGCGGCCAGCGCTGGGCACGGAAGGCGCGCGCCATGTCCCGCACCACGGTCCGTATGTCCTCGCCGGCGGCGTCCGCCAAGCCCAGCCGGGAGCGCAGGAGCAGCGTTCCCGCCTTCAGGGCGGGCGTCACGAAGGGACACACCGGACCCTCCCGCCCCAGCTCCGCGTGCGGCCGGCAGATGTACGACCGCAGCCAGGCGCGCACCGCGGCCTCGGCCTCGGCCTCGACGGACGGCACCCCGTCCGGAACGCCTCGGGGGCAGGCTGCCGTCGATGTCGTCCAGGGACCGGGCGGCATCAGCGCTCACCCCCGGATTCCCCCGGGCCGCCGCCGACCCGCGCCTCCAGTACGCCGGTACCGCCGGGCAGCAGCGTCGCCCGCACCAGGGTCAGCCCCGCCTCGCGCAGCAGGCCGGCCACCTCCTCCCGGGTCCGCTCCCGGCCCCCGGCGAACAGCGACATCATGTAGAGGTCCATCAGTGCGCCCCACTGGCCGCTGGGTCCGCGGTCCGGTGGGTCCTCGTGCGGCTCGTCCGCCAGATGGTCGACGAGGACCAGCCGGGCGCCGGGCCCCATCGCGCGGCGGCAGCTGCCCAGGACGGCACGGCAGGAGTCGTCGTCCCAGTCGTGCAGGATGTGGCGCAGCAGATAGCGGTCGCCGCCCGAGGGCAGGGCGGTGAAGAAGTCGCCCTCGACCAGCTCGCACCGGTCCGCGAGCCCCGCGCCGGCCAGCCTGCGGGCCGCCGCGGGCAGTGCCGCGGCGAGGTCGACCAGGACGCCGCGCGACTCGGGACGGCCTTGCAGCAGCCCGGTCAGCAGCGCCCCGTCGCCGCCACCGACATCGACGACGGTCAGGGGGCCGGCGAAGTCCACCGCCTGGAGCAGGCCCTCCAGTTCCAGTGAGAGCCCGGTCTCCTGGGACCGGTCGAAGACTCCCCGCAGCCACGGGTCACCGTCGAGGTGGGCGAAGAAGTCGGCGCCGAAGACCTCCGCGAAGGCCGGACGCCCGCGGCGGACCACCTCGGTGAGCCGCTCCCAGGCGGGCGCCACCGCGGTGGCGACCAGCAGGGCCGTCGGCAGGGCCGAGGCCGGGGCGTCGGACCGCAGGGTCTCGCCGAGCGGGGTGAGCCCGAAGCCGTCGACACCCTCCCGCGCGACCCGGCGCAGCACCCCGAAGGAGACCAGCGCACGCAGCAGCCGGGCCAGCAGCACCGGGTCCGCCCCGGTGGCTCGGGCCAGCTCGGCCGCGGTGGGTGAGCCGCCGCCGATCGTGTCAGCGAGGCCGAGTTCGGCGGCGGCGCAGACGGCCCGCGAGCGCAGATGGCCGTAGATCAGCTCGCGCATCTGCCAGGCGTGGGCGGCCCGGTCGCCGTCGGGCACGGCGACCGCCCCGGTCGGGCCCGTGCTCAGGGCTGTCATCGGGGCTCCTTCGCGAGGACGCCACCGGCCCGCGCCTCCGGTGGGGCCGCGCCCACCTCCGCGAAGAGGCCGTCCCGGGGGATCAGCGCCGGGATCCCGCCGTACTGCGGATCTCGTGTGCGCAGGTCGAGCGTGGTGCGCCGGGCGAGCCGGGACAGCGCGGCGGGCAGCACCACCGCGGCGATGTTCGCACCGACGCACCGGCGCCCGCCGTATCCGTAGGGCAGGTACTCGAACGGTGTGGGAGGCCGGTACCCCTCCCGGGAGGTGTCCCAGCGCTCCGGGAGGAAGCGGTCCGGATCCCTCCAGACCGAGGGTGAGCGGTGGGTGATGTACTCGCTCACCGCCACCATGCTCCCCGCGGGGATCAGATGGCCCTGGTAGCGGAAGCCCCGGACGCACCGGCGCGGGCTCATCACCACCGGCGGGTGGGTGCGCAGGCTCTCCTGGACCACCCAGTTCGTGTAGCGCAGCGTGCGGACCTGGGCCGCCGAGACCGCCTCGCCCGCCGGTGCCTCCAGGGCCTCCTCCCGCAACCGCTGCCAGACGCCCGGGGTGTTCAGGGAGTTGTAGACGGCCCAGCCCAGGCCCGAGCCGACCGGGTCGTAACCGGCGATCAGCGCGCTGACCACCATGTCGCGCACCTCTTGGTCCGACATCGCGGGGCCGTCGTCGGACAGCATCACGGAGATCAGGTCGCCCGGGTGGCCGCCGGGCCGCATCCGCTCCCTGCCGGGATCGCCTTCGAAGCGCCTGCGCCGGATCTCCTCGTAGATGCGCCGCTCCACGAAGGAGATCGCGTCCAGCGCCCTTCTGCGCGCGGCGCTGGGCAGCTTCCAGGCGAGCAGTTGCTGCGGAAGGGGGTAGTCCATCAGCTCGTGGATCCGGTCCAGTTGCGCGACGAGGACCTGCTCCTGGGCGGCCAGCCGTGCTCCGCAGAACAGCCGCAGCATCGCGCTGCGGATCGCCGAGCGGAGGGTGCGGTGGACATCCACGTACTGACCGGGCCGCCAGCGGTCGATGGTCTCGTCGATGGAGGCCAGGATCAGCCGGGTGCTCTCCTCCGCTCCGCCGCGGTGGAAGGAGGGCCGCGCCTTGCGCTTGCGGCGGTCGTGCGGCTCGCCGTCGGTGGTGACCAGGGCGGTGTCCCCGGCGATCGGTCGCAGCATGTCGTAGGCACCGCTGAAGCGGAAGTTGTCCTCGTTCCTCATGACCAGGGCGTTGGCCTCCGGGCCGAAGAGGAAGTGGATCCGAGTGGGGCCCATGCCGAAGACACTGACCGGGCCGTAGGTGTCCCGCAGGTGCTCCAGGCCCTCAGGCAGCGAGTGCTGGAAGGCCCGGCCGGCACGGAAGAGCTGCGCCGGTGTGCGGGGGCCGGGAATGGCGGGCATGCGTCATCTCCTTCTGGGCCGTGGGGGCCGGCCGTCGGGCGGTGGCGCGGTCGAGTGGCCGCGTGCGCCGGTGGGCGGCACTTCGGGGCGGGTGTTACCGGGCGAGGCGGTGGCCGTGACATCGCTCCGGCGCCGGGAGTCCAGCGCCAGCAGGTCGCTGCCGAACAGCAGGGCGGCTCCCAGCGCCACCCCCGTCACCGAGGCCCAGCCGGGTGCGTGGAGCAGCAGGACCGAGGCGAGGAAGGCGGTCGACAGGAGCATGTCGACCTTGAGTACCGCGTTGGCCTCGGTGCTCGTCGAGGCCCTGGACATCGCCCGGCACTGCACCAGCGCAGCCACCGTCCACACCAGCGCCCACAGGGTGCGGGGCGGGAGCAGCCCGAGGGCCACGAACACGGCGGGCGAGAGGTAGCCGATCAGTGTCATCACGGTGGCCGCGCGCGCGGCGGCCCGGCGGCTGGGAAAGACCGTCGCGGAGGTGCGCAGTCCCGCCGCGCGGTCGCCGTCGAAGTCCGGAAGGTTCTTCACCATCCCCTTGGCCACGAACCACACCACCAGGAAGCCGAACAGCGCCCAGGTGCCGCCGTCCAGGTCCCACGGTCCGTCGGGTGCTCCCGCGGCCCCGAGCAGGAACGGGCCGAAGACCGCGAGGCTGAAGGCGAACAGGCCCACCACGGGGCCGTCCTTCAGCCGCAGCGGAGGGAACGAGTACTGGTGCGCCCCGGCGAGCAGCAGCAGCATCAGCGGCAGCAGGGAGACGCCGCTGTACGGGAGGGTCAGGGCGATCAGAAGGCCGGTTATGGCGTGGCCGATCCACACCGTCCGCCGGTGCCCGATCCGCAGCACCAGCCACACGCGTCCGGGGAGGTTCCGGCTGTCCTCCGCCAGATCCGTGTAGGCGTTGTAGAGGTTGGCCATCAGCCCGTAGATGAGGGTCATGAACATGCCAAGAAAGAACGCCGGTGACACCGTGCCGCCCGCCGCCGTCCAGCCGAGGGCGAACGCCAGGTTGCCGGGCACACAGGTGCGCGGCCGTCCCAGCATGAAGGCGATCCGGGCGGTCTCCGGCCATCCCGTGCTGCCCGGGGTGCGGCGTACGGCTTCCTCCCGCTGAGCAGGGCTGAGGGCGGCGAACTCCTGCGGCCCCGGGGTGCCGGGGGCGGGGTGCTCGGCGGATGTGGTCATAAGGCCCGGACGCTCTCGGCCGGGCCGCCGGTGGAGTGCGGGGCCGGCCCGGTGCGGGCCGGGAAGGCGACTGGTGCCGCCCTGAACAGGTTTCCGCGATAGAGCATGGTGCGCCTCCGTCCTGAACCGTTCTGTGTCATCGGGCCCCATCTGACACCACGTGCCTCATCCCCACTAGGGCATGATTCGGACATGACAACGATGCCGTGCGCCCGTGCCGACCGGCCGGCCGGGGGCGGCGGCGCCCTGCCGGGCGTGGCGTGGCGTGCGGGCCGTGGTCCGCCGGCGAACCCCCCGCGCAACCCGCGCCCTGGGAAACCGCCGTTCACCAGGAACGATCACGCTCGGCAGGGCAACCATCTGCCGCTGTCCGCCGTCCCTTGGGCAGGGGTGTTCCCCCGTCGTGGACTGCGGCGCCGCCACAGGGTGGGTGCCGGGCAAGGAGAAGACACACCATGAGAGCAGGATCGGCCGTGGGCCGCCGCGCCAGGAGGGCGTTCGGGGTGGGGCTCGGCCTCGCCGGGGTCGTCGGGTCGCTGACCGTGGGGCTGGCCGCCGCACCCGCGCAGGCGGCACCGGCCTGCACCGCGGCGGCCGGGCCGTACCAGAAGCAGGCCGAGAAGTTCCTGAAGCTGCCGGTGGACGGCCGGCAGTCCGCCCGGGACTGCACCGCCATCCGCACCTTCCAGACGGTGAACGGCATAGCCCCGGCCGCCGGGTACGCCGGACCGGTCACCTGGAGCGTGATGAAGCGGCAGCAGAGCACCGGCGACCGCACCAGCTGCCCGACGAACAAGGGCCGCATCGCCTGCGTGGACCTCACCCGGCAGATCAGCTGGATCCAGGACGGCGGCAAGCGGATCCACGAGCCGGTCCCGGTGCGCACCGGGCGGAACGGCTACGAGACCCGTACCGGCCTGCACAAGATCTACTGGCGGCACAAGAACCACGTGTCCTCGATCTACCACGTGGCCATGCCGTACAGCCAGTTCTTCGACGGCGGCCAGGCGTTCCACTCCATCTCGGGCAACATCTACTCGCCGCCGGGCTCGCACGGCTGCGTCAACATGCGCCCGGCGGACGCCGCCTCGTACTGGAAGCTGCTGACCACGGGCGACGACGTACTCGTCTACGGCCGCAAGCCCGGCACCTGAGCGACGGGCTGAGCCGCGCCGCGCACGCCGGGCCGCCGGCCCACCCGCGTCCCGGACGCCCGGCGCCCCGCCGCACCAGCGGGGCGCCCAGGGCGGTGTGCCGGTGCGGTACGGCCGGACCGCGGCCCGGACCGCGGTGATCAGGCCGCGCTGAGGCGGTGGCGCCGCGGGTTCGCGGACGCCCCGCCCTGTACCCGACCGGAAGGGGTTCCGGTGCCGGATCGCCGTCGACTCGGGCCGGTCAGGCCGGTTCTTCCACGGCGGGCAGCAGTTCGGTGGTCACCACGGCCACCACCGCGGCCACGATGACCACCGGCACCAACTCCATACCGCCGAGCAGCAGGACCACCAACACCACACTGCTCACCGGCAGCCGCAGCGCCGCCGCGGCGGTGGCGCTCATGCCCGCCGCCATACCCGGGACCGCGCCGAGCCCGGGCAGCGGCGACAGCAGCACCCCCACCGCGCTCCCCAGGAACAGCGCGGGGAAGATCGGGCCACCGCGCAGCGCGCCCAGGCACAAGGCGTATCCGGCCGCCTTGAACAGCACCACCGCCACCAGCGCGGCCACCCCCCAGTCGTGCGGGTGACGGGCCAGTTCGCCCAGCGTGCTCTGGCCGGACAGTGCCGCCTCGGCGGGCGACCGCCCGGTGCTGAGCCCGTACAGCGCGGCGCACGCCCCGGCCGCCAGCGCGCACCCCGCGGTACGGGCCAGGGGGCGGGCGGCGGTGAAGGCGGCGGTGCGCCGGGCCACCGCGAACACCCCGTGGACGAAGGCGCCCAGCAGCACCCCGAAGGCGACCGACCACAGCATGTCCCCGGCGTCCAGCCGGTCCGGCTCGGGCAGCCGCAGCGCCAGACTGTCGATGGGCAGACCGGTCCAGCGCCCGAAGCCGGTGAACACCAGCGAGCCCACCCCGCCGGCCAGCAGCGAGGGCAGCATCAGGGCGACCAGCCGCGGCCCGCCCAGCCCCGCCGCCTCGATCAGCAGGACCGCCGCGACCAGCGGATTGCCGAAGATCACCGCGATGGCCGAGGCCGCGCCCGCCGCGCCCAGCAGCGCGGTGCCCCGCGCGGTCGCCGGAGCCCGCGTCAGGTCGCGGCAGAGCACGGCCAGTCCGCCGCCGAGGGCGATGAGCGGTGCCTCCGGGCCCAGCACCGCGCCCAGCGGCAGGGCCGCCAGCGCCGCGGCCAGGATGCCGGGCAGGTCGGCGGGGCGCGGCGCGCCGGCGTGCAGACCGTAGGCGGGCACATGCCCGCCGGCGCCCGGCGCGTACCGGATCACCAGCCCGACCAGCACGCCGGCCACCAGCAGCAGCGGAAGCGGCCACCACCACGGGGGAGTGCCGCGCCCCAGGGCGTGCGGCAGCTCGCTCCACAGCGCGTGCTGCACCTGGTGGACCGCTGCCAGGAACCAGAAGGCCGCCAGTGACACCAGGACGCCGATCAGGGCGCAGAACGCCAGGCCCTTGAGGTAGTCGGGGTCGCGCACCAACTGCCGCAGCCGGTCGCGCTCATCCGCTGGGGCTGGGGCTGGGG
>NZ_SRID01000195.1 GCF_004684805.1 Streptomyces palmae | reverse complement strand
GAGCCGCCCGCCCCCGAGCCGCAGCCGGCCCACGGCCGCCCGCCGGGTGGGGGTGCCCCCAGGGACGCGGGTGACAACCCTTGGCACCCCCCGGCGCCGCCCCGCTAGGGAACGGCGACGCGGGCCGCCCTCGCCGCTCCGGTGGGCCGTCGGCCCGCGGCTGATCCGGTCGGGGGCGTGGAGGCCCGGTCGTTCGCGCGGGGCCCTCAGGTCACCAGGCCGTGGCGGTAGGCGAAGACCACTGCCTGGACGCGGTCGCGGAGCTGGAGTTTGGTGAGGATGCGCGACACGAAGGTCTTGACGGTCTCGGGGCTGATCACCAGGGTCGCGGCGATCTCGCTGTTGGACAGGCCGTTCGCGACGAGGCGCAGTACCTCCAGCTCGCGGGGGGTCAGCGGGGTCTCCTGCGGGGTGCCCCCGGTGGGCCGGATCCGGGCCGCGTACCTGCCCACGAGCTGGCGCGTCACCTCGGGATCCAGCAGCGCCGCGCCCGTGGCCACGGTTCGGATCCCGTGCAGCAGCTGGGCGGGCGGTGCGTCCTTGAGGAGGAACCCGCTCGCCCCGGCGCGCAGCGCCTCGTACACGTACTCGTCCAGGTTGAACGTGGTCACCACGAGCACCTTGACGGGATGCGGCACTCCGTCGCCGGCGAGCAGGCGGGTGGCCTCGATGCCGTCGAGCAGCGGCATGCGGATGTCCATCACCACCACGTCCGGCCTCAGCCGGCCGGCCAGGTCGACCGCGGTCCGCCCGTCCCCGCACTCTCCGGCCACCTCGAGGTCGGGTTGCGCGTCGATGATCGTCACCAGGCCGGTGCGGACCAGTACCTGGTCGTCGCAGACCAGGACCCGGATCGGCTCGGTCACGACGGGCTCCCGGTGGGTATGCGGGCCTGCACGCCGAAGCCGCCCCCGGTACGCGGGCCCGCGCTGAAGGCGCCGCCCAGGACGTCGACCCGCTGACGCAGACCGTTCAGGCCCCGTCCGCTCCCGCCGGGGGACGCGGCCGCCGAGCCGGTCCCGTCCGTGACGACCTCCACGGTGATCTCCTTCACTCCGTAGTGCACGTGAACCGACGTCCGGCTGCCGCGGGCGTACTTGAGGGCGTTCGTGAGGGCCTCCTGCACGACCCGGTAGGCCACGAGGTCGGCGCTGCCGGTCGACGTGGCCGGGGTGCCCTTCTCGGTGAACTCCACCGGCTGTCCGGCCGTGCGGGTCTGCTCCACGAGCGTGCGGAGCTCACCGACCGGCGCTGTCCTGTCCCCGGTGCCCTGGTCGGGGTTGAGCAGGTCCAGCAGGTGCCGCAGGTCGGCGATGGCCCGTCGGCCGGTGTCGGACACGGCGGTCAGGGTCGCGTCGAGGCGTTCGGGGGCGGCGGTCAGATAGCGTGCCGCCTCGCTCTGCACGACCATCGCCGTCACATGGTGGGTCACCACGTCGTGCAGCTCGCGGGCGATCCGGGCGCGCTCGGCGGCCAGGGTGTCCTCGGCGACGCGGCGGCGGCGTTCGGCCTCCATGGCGCGCGTCGAGCGCAGCCGCACACCCACACCCCACGCGAGGGCCGTCGCGAGGTAGAACACCGCGAACTCCTCCACCGTCTCGGTCCCGCCGAGCCTGTGGAGCGCGAGTGCGAGCAGCACGTACGCCACGGAGAGGGCGAGTGCGGTGGGGCGCCGGCGCCGTTCCAGGTGCGAGCCCGCGCTCAGCAGCGCGATGGGCAGCGCCGTACCGGCGAACGAATGGTAGGCGCGGAGCTGGTCGAGGGCGAAGCCGAGCGAGACCAGGGCGACACAGGTGGCCGGGGCCCGGCGGCGCAGGGTGAGCGAGAGGCCTTCCAGGGCCGTCGCCACCAAGGCCCACATGTCGAGGGGGCGGGAGGGCAGGCCGCCCAGCTGGGTCCCCGCGTTGTGCAGGGCCGGCACGAACGACGGGGCGAAGAGCAGCAGTGCGAGCGGGAGGTCCCGAACCGTGACGTCCAACGTCCGCCAACGGTCCGGGACCCGCCGAAGATCGATCACCGGGGGAGTGTAGCGACGGCGGGCACCCGCTCCGCATGTCCCCGGCTGGGCACCAGACAGCCGCGCCTGCGGGCCACCAGGAGGAACACGATCGCCGCCAGCACGCACATCACCAGCGCGTACGGGCTTCCCTCCGGGCCGAAGTCACCGCCGGTGGCCAGCGCCGGACCCGTCGTGACGGAGTCCAGCAGACCGTGGGTGGACCCGTTCCCGGAGACCTCGGTGCTGAAGATGCCGGCTCCCGCGAAGTTCCAGCCGAAGTGCAGGCCGATCGGCACCCACAGCTTGCGGGTGGCGATGTACGCGGCGGTCAGCATGCCGCCGGCCTCGATGGCGACGGCGACGGCGCCGTACAGGCTCGCGTCCGGGTTGGACAGGTGATACGCGCCGAACAGCACACCGGACAGCGCCATCGCCCACCAGGTACCCGTGCGCTCCTCGACGACCCGGAACAGCACGCCGCGGAAGAGGAGTTCCTCCGTCACGGCGGCGGCCGCCATGAACCCGAGCAGGCCCGCCGCTCCCGACGCCGAACTCCGGCCGGTGACCTGGAAGTACCCGAGGAAGGCGAGGTTCGCGACGACGGAACCGAACAGTGCGAGGCCCAGCAGCGTCCCCAGGCCGAGCCCCGCCGCGGCGCCCTTCCGGTCCAGTTCCGTGACGGCCCGGCGCTCGGTCCGCCGCACCACCCATCCGTAGGCCAGCACCGCGAGCACCGATGTCACCGTGCCCAGGGCCAGGGTGAGCCACGGATTGCCCTCCTGCACCGCGGCGACCGCCTGACCGCCGACCATGGCGACCACCGCGACGGCCGACAGCTGCCACACCAGTCTCACGCATCCCCCTTCACCAGTCCGCGGCCGGAGCGCCGCGATGTGCCTCGACGCTATGAATCCGGCGGTCCCCGCGTCGTCACCCCCTGGTGGACACCTCCGCGTAGCTCGCACGGGGGACGGGCATCGGAGCCTGTGGCGGTGCGGAGTCCAGCGACCCGGCACGGTGCGGTGACTCGGGCGGCGCTGTCGCTCAGACGCGGAACACGGAGCCGATGAACTCCGCGAGGAGCCGCTCCTTCAGGCGCGGCGGCAGCGCGTCCAGCAGGGCGAGCACCGGCGCCATCCGGGTCGGCAGCCCGTGTCCCCGCCCGTCCTGTCCGTCGCGCCGGTCCTGTGCGCCTCCTCCGCTGCCCAGTCCGGCGAAGGACAGGAAGCCCGCCACCTCGTCCGGGGTGAGGGCGTCGGGGTCGAGGCCGGCGGCCAGTTCGGCCAACCCCGGGTCCACCACGACCGGTTCCAGCGCCCGCGCCGAGGCGAGGGAGTCGGCGAGGTCGGCGAGCAGCGCCCCGACCCGGTCGACGGTCGCCGGGGTGAGCGTGAGGTGCAGGTTGGGCGGGAGGCCGCCGAAGGAGAGCTGGGGCTGGAGGTACCAGCCGCGCTCCCGCATCTCGTCGGCGACGTGCAGCACCAGACTCAGGTCGGGATCGCCGCCGGACCCGGTCACCGTGAAGGCGACCAGGCTGCCCGCCGGTTCGCCCAGCACCCGTATCCCCGCGGTCGCGCGCAGACCGGGCAGCAACTCGGCGGCGGCGAGGGCGACCTGCCGCGCCAGCTCGGTGTACCCGTCCTCGCCGAGGTGGCGCAGCACCGCCCACGCCTGGGCCAGCAGCCCGCCCGACTTGGTGCCCTGCGCCGTCGGGTTCACCACCGGGTAGCCGGGCCAGCCGGCGTGCGCGAAGTACTGATGGCGCCGCAGCTCCGCGTCCCGGTACAGGACCACGGAGGCACCCTTGTCGGCGTAGCCGTACTTGTGCAGGTCCACCGAGAGGGACGTGACCCCCCGCACCGTCAGGCCGAACGGTTCCACCTCACGCCCGGCGCGGGACAGGAACGGCAGGAACCAGCCGCCGATGCAGGCGTCGACATGGCAGAGCACACCCCGTTCGGCGGCGGCCGCCGCGATCTCGGCGACCGGGTCGAGGACGCCATGGGCGTAGGACGGCGCCGACGCGACGACCAGGGCGGTCCGGTCGGTGATCGCGGCCGCGACATCGGAGGCCACCGCCTGGAACGTCACCGGGTCGACCGGTACCACCACCGGCTCAAGGCCCAGGTAGTGGGCCGCCTTGTGGAAGGCGGCGTGGGCGGTGGACGGCAGCACCAACTGGGGTTGCGTGACGCCGCGTTCGGCGCGAGCGTGATCGCGGGCGGTCTTCACGGCCAGCAGGATCGACTCGGTGCCGCCGCTGGTGAACGTGCCCTGGGCCCCGGGCGCGCCGAGCACCGCCGCCACCGCGCCGACCACGTCGTTCTCCAGCCGGGCCACGCTGGGGAAGACGGTCGGGTCGAGCCCGTTGACGGTCGCGAACTCCCGGTACGCGGCGGCGGCCAGTCCGTCCACCTCGGGCAGGCCGGGATCGTAGACGTAGGCGAAGGTCCGGCCGCCACGGGTCGGGGCGTCGGCGGCGCGCAGCTCACGCAGCGCGGCCAGCAACTCGCCGGTGGGGCGGCCGGCCGAGGGGAGTGCGGGGCCGGCCGTGGTCATGGAGGCCGGGGAGGGCTCGATGGCGCCGGACGCGGAAGTGCTCGCGGACTCGGCGGAGGTGGCGGCTTGGCTGGATTCAGTCGGCACGACGGCTCTCTTCCTGGGTACGGGCGGGCTCGGGCGGTATCGGGGTGCCCTCGGCTGCCGTGGGATCGGCCTCGGATCGCACGGGGACCGTGTCGGGCACGGCGTGTCCGGTCTCGGACGCGGCGGTGTCGTCCGCCGCGAGACGGGTGGATTCCCGGCGGTAGCGGGCGAGGAGGAGGAGTGCGGCAAGGGAGAGGACGGCCGGCAGCAGGCTCATTCCGGCGGTGATTCCGGTGAGGGCGGCCGAGGGCTGCGCCACTCGCTCGTCGGCGTCGGACGAGCGGAACCCCGTGACGGTCAGGACCAGCGCGAACAGGGCCGGTCCCAGCGCCATGGCGAGCGTCTCGGCCGCGGTCCACAGCCCGGTGAAGGTGGCGGCCCGCCGGCGCCCGGTGCGCCGGGTGTCCGCGGCCAGGGTGTCCGCCAGCATGGTCAGCGGCAGCAACTGGAGCCCCGCGTAGGCCACTCCGACCAGGGCCACGGCCGCGTATCCGAGGGCAGGCGCCGTGTACGGGGTCAGGAAGAGCAGCGCGGCGGCGCCGGTGAACAGCAGCGAGGCGCACCCCTGGGCGTATGCCGTCCCCCGGGCGCGGGCGAGCCGGTTCCACACCGGCATGACCAGCACGAGCGGGCCGATCATGCAGACGAACAGGGGGGTGACGGCCCCAGCCGAGCCCAGGGTGTATGTCGCGAAGTACTGGGTCCCGGCCAGCATCACGCCCACCGCGAGGGCCTGCACGGCCCACATCCCGGCCAGCGCGGCGAACGCCCTGTTCTCCCGCCCGGCGGTGAGCTGGGCTCGCAGCGATCCCTCCGCCTCACTGCGGGCCACCACCGGCGCGTGACGGGTGGTGCGCCAGGCGCCGAACATCCCCGCGCCGAGCACCGCGCCGATCACGACGCCCATGGTGCGGTAGCCGGCTGGAGTGTCCCCGTTCCGGTGCGCGAGTGCGGGCGCCAGCGCCCCGGACACCAGGATGGCGGTACCGAGGAAACCGACCCGCCAGCCCAGTACCCGGCCTCGCTCCACGGGATCCTCGGTCATCTCGGCGGGCATCGTCACGTACGGCACCTGGAACACGGCGTACGCGGTGGCCGCCAGCAGGAAGAACACGGCCACGTAGACGGCGGCGGCGGTGCCGTGCAGCGGAGGAGCGGCGAAGATCAGCGCGAAGAGCGGCGGCAGGGTCACCGCGCCCGCGAGCAGGAACGGCCGGCGCGAACCGCCGTGCGCCCGGCTGCGGTCGGCGGCGGCGCCGACCAGCGGGTTGACCAGGACGTCCCACGCCTTGGGCAGGAAGACGGCGGCACCGGCCACCACCGCCGGCACGGCCAGCACGTCGGTCAGGTAGTACAGCAGGATCAGACCGGGGACGGTGCCGAAGGTGCCGGTGGCGAAGGAGCCCAGGCCGTACCCGATCCGTACCGTGCGGGGAAGCGGTGGGCCGGCGGGTCTGCCGGACGGGGCGTCAGCGGAATCGCGGGCGGTCGTCTTGGTCATGGGTCGCGTTCCAGGGCTGGTAGGGGCCGGCAGCGGACGAGGACCGGGCAGGGACGGGGCGGTCGGTGAGCGGAGACTTCATCGGCTCGTGGACCGCCGCGGTCGGCGGCGCCGGTGGTCGACGGTTCGCGGATGGCGGGAGCATGCCACACGGTCGTGCGGCTGCGGCACTCCCGCGACAGCAGTGGTTCGCGTCGCCCGGGAGGACGCTGCGGACGCGGTACGGCACTCGACTCCCCGTCCGCCACAGGCCGGTTCGGCACGCGGCCCCACCGCACCTGTGTCGGATCGGCGTCACCCCGCACACCGGGCCCGAAAAAACGATGGCGCCGGGTCTTCGCCGCATCTATTGTCGTTATCGCTCTCCGCAGCGACCGGTGATCGGTGCGGATCGGTATTGATCGAGGATTTTGGAGGTGTGACCGATGGCTGTCTCCGTGATGGGCCTTGCCCGCGTCCAGCAGTTCGCTCCGTTCACCTCCGTGGCCTCCGGCTGACACCTCTCTCCTCTTCCGCACGTCGATGAACGTGCGCTGCCGGGGCCGCCCTTCGAAGGGTTTCCCTTGACTCTCTCTGTTCCGTCTTCTCTTCCGGCTTCCTCGCACCCGCTCGCCGCCTACGGCTGGGACGAGGACTTCGCGAAGAGCTTCGCCCCCCACGCCCGGCAGGGGCTCACCCCCGGGCGCATCACCCGCGTCGACCGGGGCCGCTGCGATCTGGCGGTGCCCGACGGGCCGGGCGTACGCACCGTCTCGGCCGACGCCGCGCTGGTCGCCACCGGCGATCCGGTCAACGTCATGTGCACCGGCGACTGGGCCGCCGTGGACCTCGCCGAGGGGTACGTCCACGCGCTGCTGCCGCGCCGTACCGCCTTCGTGCGCTCCACCTCCTCCAAGCGCTCCGAGGGCCAGATCCTGGCCGCCAACGTCGACCACGCCGTGATCGCGGTCTCGCTCGCGGTCGAACTCGACCTGGGCCGGGTGGAGCGCTTCCTCGCCCTGGCCTGGGAGAGCGGCGCCCAGCCCCTGGTGGTGCTCACCAAGGCCGACCTGGTGCCCGATCCGGTCACCCTCGCCCACCTGGTCGCCGACACCGAGACCGCCGCCCCCGGCGTACAGGTGCTGCCGGTGAGCGCGGCGACCGGCGAGGGACTGGACGTCCTCAGCGCCGTCCTGGCCGGCGGCACCTCGGTGCTGCTCGGCCAGTCCGGCGCCGGCAAGTCCACCCTCGCCAACGAACTGCTCGGCGAGGAGGTCCAGACCGTCCAGGCCGCCCGCGACGTGGACGGCAAGGGACGGCACACCACCACCACCCGCAACCTGATGCTGATGCCCTGGGGCGGGGTGCTCATCGACACCCCGGGGCTGCGCGGCGTCGGCCTGTGGGACGCGGAGAGCGGCGTCGCCCAGACCTTCGCGGAGATCGACCGGCTCGCCGCCGACTGCCGCTTCCACGACTGCGCTCACACCAGCGAGCCGGGCTGCGCGGTGCTCGCGGCCATCGCCGACGGCTCGCTGCCCGAGCGCCGGCTGGACAGCTACCGCAAGCTGCTGCGCGAGAACCAGCGCCTGGCCGCCCGCAGCGACGCCCGGCTCCGCGCCGAGATGCGCCGGGACTGGAAGCAGCGGCAGGCACTGGGCCGCCACATGCTGGAACGCAAGGGCCGCCCCACCCGGTAGCCGGCGGGCCCCTGCCCCGGCAGGGGCCCCCCACGCGGTCGGGGCACCCATGGTGCGGCAGGGGGGCCCGCACGCGGTCGGCGGGCCGGAGCCCCGGCCCGCCGACCGGCGATCCCCTATGCTGCGACCGTGCTGCTATGGATCAACGGTCCGTTCGGAGTAGGCAAGACCCAGGTGGCGTACGAGCTGCACCGGCGGCTGCCCGGCAGCTTCGTGTGCGACCCGGAGCACCTGGGCTTCGGCCTGCACCGGATGCTGCCCCGCCCACTGCGCGGGGACTTCCAGGATCTGCCGCTGTGGCGGCAGGGTGTGCGCGAGACCGTGGACACCGTGCTGCGCGCACACCCCGGTCCGGTGCTGGTGCCGATGACGGTGGTGGAACCGGCCTACTTCCAGGAGACGGTGGGCGCGCTGCGCGAGGCCGGGCACCAGGTGCACCACTTCGCGCTGCTCGCCTCCCGGGAGACGGTGCTGCGCCGGCTGCGCGGCCGGGTGACGCCGCTGACGCGTGGCGACAGCTTCGCCCACCGGCAGCTGGACCGCTGCCTGGCGGCGCTGCGGCGACCGGAGTTCGGGCAGCACGTGCACACCGACCACCGGACCGTACCGGACATCGCCGAGGAGATCGCCCGTACCGCCGGCCTGGTCCCCACCCCGTCGACCGACGGGCGGCTCACCCACTTCCTGCGCCGCGGCTGGGTGAGCGCCCGCCACATCCGCTTCGGCTGACGGCGACCCTCCCGCGTGGTGGCCGTGGCCGGGATGTGGTGGTGGGCGTCCGCGTGGTCGGCGCGTGGGTGGGGTTCGGGTTCGACCGGGAGTGGTCGTCCGCAGGGTGCCGGCTGCCGGGGGCCTGCCGGCGGACGCCGTGTGGTCGTACGCGTGGGCCGGGTTCGGGTTCGACGGATGGTGGTCGTCCGCCTGACGTCTGCCGCCGGGGCTTGCCGGCGGACGCCGTGTGGCCAGGGGCGCGGGTTGGAGCGAGGATGGCCGCCATGAGCGCTGCGACGGAACGGTCCGACTCCGACGGCTACGACGTCATCGTCCTGGGCGCGGGCCCGGTCGGCGAGAACCTGGCAGATCGCACCCGCGCCGCCGGCCTCACCACGGTGATCGTGGAGAGCGAACTGGTGGGCGGCGAGTGCTCCTACTGGGCGTGCATGCCCAGCAAGGCCCTGCTGCGCCCGGTCATCAGCCGCGCCGACGCCGGCCGACTGCCCGGACTGCGCGAGCGGGTCGGCGGCCCGCTGGAGGTTCCGGCGGTGCTGGAGCGCCGGGACACCTTCACCTCGCACTGGCAGGACGACGGGCAGGTGGACTGGCTGCGGTCGGTCGGCATCGACCTGGTCCGCGGCCACGGCCGGCTGGACGGCCCGCGGGCGGTCACCGTGGAGTTGCCGGACGGCGGCCGGCGGCGGCTGACCGCCCGGCACGCCGTCGCGGTGTGCACCGGAAGCCGCGCCGCCCTGCCCCCGCTGCCCGGAGTGGCCGAGGTACGCCCCTGGACCAGCCGCGAGGCGACCAGCTCCAAGACGGTTCCGCGGCGGCTGGCGGTGGTCGGCGGCGGGGTGGTCGCGGTGGAGATGGCCACCGTCTGGCAGGCCCTGGGCGCGGCCGTCACGGTGCTGGTGCGCGGCCAGGAGGGCCTGCTCACCCGGATGGAGCCGTTCGCGGGGGAACTGGTCGCCGAGGCGCTGACCGAGGCCGGCGTGGAGATCCGCACCGGTGTCTCGGTGACCGCCGCCCACCGCCCGGCCCCGGACGGCCCGGTGACCCTCGGCCTGGACGACGGATCCGAACTGGTGGCGGACGAGGTGCTGTTCGCCACCGGCCGGGCCCCGCGCACCGAGGACATCGGCCTGGACACGGTGGGCCTGGAGCCCGGCAGCTGGCTGGAGGTGGACGACAGCTGCCGGGTCACCGCGGTCCCGGACGGCTGGCTGTACGCCGCGGGGGACGTCAACCACCGCGCGCTCATGACGCATCAGGGCAAGTACCAGGCCCGGGTGGCGGGCGCGGCGATCGGCGCCCGGGTACGCGGCACCCCGCCGCTGGACACCGGCCGCTGGGGTGCCCACTCGGCCACCGCCGACCACGCCGCCGTACCGCAGGTGGTCTTCACCGATCCCGAGGCCGCCTCGGTCGGACTCACCGCCGCCCAGGCCCGCGACGCCGGACACCGCATCCGGGTGGTGGACAAGGACCTGGCCCAGGTAGCGGGCGCGGGACTGTACGCCGACGGCTACCGCGGCCGCGCCCGCATGGTCGTCGACGAGGACCGCGGCCACCTCCTCGGCGCCACCTTCGTGGGCCCCGCGGTGGGCGAGCTGCTGCACTCCGCCTCGGTCGCGGTCGCCGGCGAGGTCCCCCTGGCCCGCCTCTGGCACGCGGTGCCCTCCTACCCGACGATCAGCGAGGTGTGGCTGCGGCTGCTGGAGGCCTACCGCGACGGCGAAGGCGCGGGGGCGGACGGCTGACGGGGCGACGGCTGCCCGGTCGGGTACAGGGGACGCTCCCGGCCGGACGCCTGGGCAGGCGGACGACCGGCCGGGCACCCGCGCGGCCAGGCGATCGGGCAGCCGCGCAGTCAGGCGGTCGGGCAGTCGGGCAGTCGGGGGGTGGATAGCCGAGCAGTCAGGCGGTCGGGCAGTCGGGGGTGGACAGGCGCGCGGTCAGGCGTTCCAGGCAGGCGGGCGGGTAGCCAGGCAGGCGCACAGGCGCACAGGCGCGCGGTCAGGCGTTCCGGGGGCCGTTCGCGTAGGGGCCCGGTCGGGTCAGCGCCCGTCCCGCTACAGGTCCTGACTCCGGGACACCCAGCCGCGTTCGTACGCGTGCCAGCCCAGCTGGAGCCGGGTGGTCACCCCGACCAGCTCCATCAGCCGCTTGACCCGCCGCTGCACGGTCCGCAGCCCCAGGTCCAGCTGGCGGGCGGTGCTCGCGTCGGTCAGCCCGGCCAGCAGCAGGGAGAGGATCGCCAGGTCCGTGGCGTCCGGCCCCAGCGACTCCGCGTCCCGAGGCAGCGCTTCCTCCTCGGCGTCCGCCGGGCAGGCCGGCCCGTACGGCGCGGCCTCGCTCAGCCGTATCGGTATGGCCGCGCCCCACACCGCCTCGAACAGCGACAGCAGCGCCTCCAGGAGGCCGCTGGCGTGTACCACCAGGGCCGCCGGCTCGGCGGCCCGTACGGTCAGCGGCACGATGGCCAGCGTACGGTCGGCTATCACCACATCCGTGGGCAACCGGTCCGCCACCCGCAGGCTCGCCCCGGGCCCAGGGACCCGTCCGCCCGGTCCCAGCGGTCCGGCCAGTGCCGCCCGCTCGACCACGACGCGGTGCAGCACGTCCCCGGCCGCCGCCGGCCACGGCTCCGGAGCCGCCCCCGCGACCAGCGCACACACTTCCTCGGCGGCGCCCCAGCGCAGTTGGGCGAAGCGTTCGGCCACCGGTCCGGCGCCGGTGACCACCTCCAGCGCGCCGTGCTCGGCCGACCCGTCCGCGCGGTACTCCTTGTCCAGCAGCAGCGCCGCCCGCTCGGCCCGCTCCAACTCCTGGCGCCGACTGCTGAGCAGTGCGCCCAACGCCACCCCGGGTGGGGCCGCCACCCAGTGCCCGGGATGCACCGGGGAGCGCGCGGCCAGCCCCCGCAGCTCCAGCCGGCGCAGGGTCGCCATGGTCTCCGCCGCCGGCGAGGTGAGCCGGTCGGCGAGCATGCCGACCTCCGCCGAGCCGAGCGCGACCAGCGCCCGGTACGCCGATTCCTCGAAGTCGTCCAGACCAATGGCCCCCAGCACTCGCACCCCTTCCCACCTGTGGCGCCTCATCCTCGCACCGGTCGGCGGGTAACGCAGGAGGGTGGTATCTCACATGCACGGTTTCCGTATCGGCCGGAGTGTGGACAATGTGGGCATGAGCCAGCAGGGGGAGAGGCCCAGCCGCGAGGACGACTGGTGGCGCGAGCTGTACGAGGCCGACACGGGCGACACCGGCCCGGGGCGGACGGGCGACTCACTGGAGGAGCGTCTCGACTCGGCGTTACGCGCGGTCGGTGGCCCGCCGCACGCCGCGCCGCCGCGCCGGGGCACCGCCCTGGACAGCGGATACCGGACGGTCTCCGAGCACCGGTCGCCCGCCCGTCCGCCGAGCCTGGGCAGACCACGCGAGCCGGAGCCAGAGCCCGTCGTACCCGAGCCCGCGCCGCCCGAGCCCATGGCACCGGACACCGTCCCGAGCGCCGAAGCGGCCCCGTGGCCCGCGCCGCCCGAGTCCCTGAAGTCCGACCCCGCGCCACCTGGGCCCGCACCGAGCCCCGACACGATCGGGTGGCCCGAGGTGCTACCCAAGCCTGCTGCGGAAGCTGACGCGGCGCCGGAGCCCGTGCTCGGCGCCGACGCGATCGCGTGGCCCGCGGCGCCCGAGCGCGTGAAGTCCGAGCCCGTGCCGAGCGTCGACGCGACGGGGTGGCCCGAGGTGCTGCCCGAGCCCGTGGCGGGAGCTGACGCCGCGCCGGAACCCGCGCCGGGGACCGATACGCCGCCCCACCCTGTGCCGAGCGCCGACGCTGCCCCCTGGCCCGCGGTGTACGAGCCCCTGCTGGATATCGATGCGGCGCCGGAGCCCGCTCCGAGGACCGACACGGTTCAGGAGCCCGCCCCGTGGAACGACGCGGCCGACACGACACCGGAACCCACTCCGGAATCCGACGCGACGCGGGAGACCACCCTGTGGACCGACACGGTTCCGTCACCCGCACCGGGGACCGGCACGACACCGGAACCCACCCCGC
>NZ_SRID01000194.1 GCF_004684805.1 Streptomyces palmae | reverse complement strand
ACGAAGCGGCGGGCCTCGGCCAGGTTGTCCACCGCGGCCTGGCGGGCCGCCTCCGCGTGCCGGGCCGCGGTGTCGGGCCGGTCGGGCAGGGCCCGTTCGACGGCGCGCAGCAGCAGCTGGATGCTGGAGAGGCCCTGGGCGAGGGTGTCATGGATCTCGTGGGCCAGGCGTTCGCGTTCGGCGAGTACCCCGGCGGTGTGCTGGGCCTGGGCGAGATCGGCGCGGGTGGCGGTGAGCTCCTCGATCAGCCGCCTGCGCTGTTCGCTCTCCCGGTACAGGGCCTGGTACCCCCAGACCACCGCGATGGCGACGGCGGCGCCGAGCGCGGGGCCGATCGCCATGGCCAGGCCGAAGGAGTGCTGGTGGGCCGCGAAGCCGGCGACGGCCGCGGCGGCGGTGGCGGCCACGGCGGGCAGCGCGGCGCGCCGGGGCAGCAGATGGAGCTGGAGGAAGTACAGCGGGAAGGCGACCCACGCACCGTCCGGGGACAGGGCCAGCAGCACCAGCCATACGGCGCCCACGGCGGCCAGCCAGCAGGCGGCGGCGCGCCGGGAGCGGCCGACGCGGGGCAGCAGCGGCCCGGCCGCGTACACCAGGCCGCAGGCCGCCGCCGCGGCCACGACCATCCCGGTGTGGGGTCGGTCGTCGGCCACGGCCCGGCCGCCGGCCAGTGCCAGCAAGCCGATGATCAGCAGGTGGAGGCTCCAGGTCAGGGCCCGGGTGGTCGGGGTCGGAGCGGGGGCGGCGGCGTTCTTCACGGTCCTTCCACCATACGGAAGCGGACCGCGGGGAGCCTCCATCGAAAGTTACAAGCCGTGTGCTCTCTTTCGACCCGGGAAGTGCCGTCCTCCGCCAGATGTCCCGACAGGGTGCCTTCGGGGAGGGTGGCAGCCGTACCGCTTCCGACAGCGGAAACCGGGAACCGGAAAAAGGGGAAGGCGGGCCGTGTTCGTCGCCTGGAGAGACCTGAGGTTCGCCAAGGGGCGCTTCGCCCTGATGGGGACCGTCATCGTGCTGATCACCCTGTTGGTCGGGCTGCTGTCCGGGCTGACCGCCGGGCTGGAGCACCGGAACATCTCCGCGATCACCTCGCTGCCCGCGGACCGGATCGCCTTCCAGGCTCCGGGCGGCGGGCAGGACCTGTCGTACTCCGACTCCACCGTCACCCGGCGCCAGTGGCAGCGATGGTCCACGGCCCCGGGCGTGGAGAGCGCCGAACCGCTGGGGATCACCCTCACCAAGGCCACCGCCGGGGTCAAGAGCACCGGGGTCAGCGCCTTCGGGGTCGAGCCCGGCTCCCGCCTGGCCCCCGACAGCGGGCGGATCGACAGCCGGTCGGCGGTGCTGTCCACCCCGGCCGCCGACGACCTCGGCCTGACCGCCGGCGACTCCTTCACCCTGGCCGGGCAGCGGCTGACGGTGGCCGCGGTGCGGGGCGACGCCTTCTTCAGCCACACCCCGGTCGTCTGGATCGCGCTGGGCACCTGGCAGAAGACCGCGCCGCCCACCGGCACCGGCGACGCCCCCCACGCCACCGTGATCGCCGTGAACACCGCCGCCGGGGCCGATGTGGCCGCCGTGGACCGGGTGGCCGGCACCAGGACGGTCTCCCGCGACGACTCGCTGTCCGCGATCGGCTCCTACAGCTCCGAGAACGGCTCCCTCCAGCTGATGCGCGGCTTTCTGTTCGCCATCTCCGCGCTGGTCATCGGGGCCTTCTTCACCGTGTGGACCATCCAGCGCAGCGGTGACATCGCCGTCCTCAAGGCCCTGGGCGCCTCCACCGCCGGCCTGCTCGGGGACGCCCTCGGCCAGGCCGTCGTACTGCTGGCCGGCGGCACCCTGATCGGCACCGGGATCGCCGCCGGGGCGGGGGCCCTGATCTCGGGCTCGGACGTGCCGTTCCGTCTCACTCCGGCGACGGTCCTGATCCCGGCCGCCGTGATGATCCTGCTCGGTGCGCTGGGAGCCGCCCTGTCCATCCGCCGCATCACCGCCGTGGACCCGCTGGCCGCCCTGGGGAGCGCCCGATGAGCCTGAGCCTGGTCGACATCACCCTCACCTATCCCGACGGCGACTCCCGGCTGACCGCCCTCGACCGGGTCACGCTGGAGGTGCCGCGAGGCAGCCTGACCGCCGTGGTCGGCCCGTCCGGCTCCGGCAAGTCCAGCCTGCTGGCCGTCGCCGCCACCCTGATCACCCCGGACGCGGGCACCGTCACCATCGACGGCACCCCCACCACCGGGCTGAGCCGCCGCCGGCTCACCGAGCTGCGCCGCCGCACCATCGGCGTCGTCTTCCAGCAGCCCAATCTGCTGCCCTCGCTGACCGCCGCCGAGCAGCTCCAGGTCATGGCCCGGATCGACGGCCGCTCACCGGCCAAGGCGCGCCCCCGTGCCCTGGAACTCCTGGACGCGGTCGGTCTCGCCGACCAGGCGGGCCGCCGCCCCCACCAGCTCTCCGGTGGCCAGCGCCAGCGCGTCAACATCGCCCGCGCCCTGATGAACGACCCCACCGTCCTCCTGGTCGACGAGCCCACCAGCGCCCTGGACCGGGAGCGCGGCGCCGCCGTCATCGACCTGCTCACCCGCCTCACCCGCCAGCGGGGCACCGCCACCGTCCTGGTCACCCACGACCGCGCCCATCTGACCGCCGCCGACCGGGTCGCCGAGGTCCACGACGGCCGCCTCCGGCTCGCCGCGCCACCCTCGGCCGACACGACGGCCGTGCCGGGGCACATGCCCTGAGGTGGCCGTCCCCGGGGGATCGGGCACAGACCCGAGGCGCTCAGCCGGCACTGATCGGCTCGGGCGCGGAACCGAGGCGATCAGCCTGCGCTGATGCCGAAGAACTCCTCGCAGCCGACCAGCCCGCTCACCGTCACGGGCGGGCGGTCCTGGTCGGCCCAGTCCTCGCGGGAGAGCCGCAGCCGCTGGGATTCGACGACCCGTCCGTGCAGGAGGTCGCGGCTGATGCCGTCCGGGCGGTAGCCGAGCTTGCGGGAGACGGAGAGCGCGGAGAGGTTGTCCGGGAAGGTCAGCGAGGCGGCGTAGGCGGCTCCCAGGTCCGCGAAGGCCAGGTGGAGCATGGCCTGGCGCATCTCGGTGCCGATCCCCAGGCCGTGGAACTCCAGGCCCAGCCAGGAGCCCGAGGTGATCTCGCGCCGCACGCCGAAGTCCTGGGCGCGCATGTCCTGGATGCCCACCGGGCGCCCCTCGTGGAACACCACCAGGTCCAGTGCCCACTTCTCGGGTGTCCAGGCGCCCAGCCGGGTCCAGTGCAGCTGCATCACATGCCGGGCGCGCTGGGCGGGCGTCCCATCGGTCCAGGGGGTCAGGAACGGCCGGGCGTCCGGCGGATGTACGCCCCGGGCGGCGACCTCGGCCACCTCCGCCAGCTCCTCCTCGTCGGGGAGCCGCAGTTCCAGGCGGGGTGTCCGCACCGTCAGACCCCTCAGGGGCCAATGATCATCAAGCATGCGCGCCAGTGTGCCCAGGCCGGGCGGATACCGCACCGCCTTTTCCGCGGTGGCGTTTCCGCGATGCGGGGGGGGGCGGGGTAGGTGCCGCCCGAGGACGGAGCGGGCCTGCCGCCTGCCGTCCGGAGAACGGAGTGGTGCCGCCTGAGGGATGGACGGGCCTGCCGTCCGGAGAGCGGGGTGCCCTACCGCCTGCTCCAGGAGGGGCGGGAGTTGAGTTCCGACACGTCCGTGCCGGTGGTCGCGCGGTACGCCGCGTCTATGGAGGCCAGCTCCTCGGGCGTGAGCACCTCCTCCACCTGCCGGAACCCGTCCGGCGCCCGCTCCGCCACCGCGCGCAGCAGCACGTCGGCCGGCATCCGGCGGTTGGCCAGGACCACCGCGTTGACCCCTTCCCGGCGGGCCTGTTCGTAGTCGCGCAGGCCCGCCTCCCGGTCCGCCCCGGCGGCCAGGCACGCCGCCAGCACCCGGGCGTCCAGTACGGCCTGGGAGCCGCCGTTGGAGCCGACCGGGTACATCGGGTGCGCGGCGTCGCCGAGCAGGGTGACCGGGCCGCTGCCCCAGCGGTCCAGCGGGTCGCGGTCCACCATGGGGTACTCCAGGATCCGCTCGGTGGCGCCGAGGAGCGCCGGTACGTCCAGGTCGCCGATGCGCCAGCCGGCATAGTGCGGGGCCACATCGGCCAGCCGGCCGGAGCGGTTCCAGTCGGCCGGGCCTCCCTCGCCGGGGCCTCCCCCAGCGGGACGGCGCACCGCACCCCCCGCCGCCGGCCCCGCGTCGGGGGCCTCCGTCACCCGGACCTCGGCGACCCAGTTGAGCAGGGCCCGGCCTCGGCGCTCGGCCGCCCGGGAGATCGGGTAGACGACCAGTTTGGCGGCGGTGTTGCTGCCCGCGATGGCCAGCGTCCGACCGCCGAGGAAGGGGTGCCATTCGGCGGTACCCCGCCACATCCGTATGCCGTTCCACAGCGGCGGGCCCTCGTCGGGGTGGAGGGCGGCGCGGACCGTGGAGTGCAGACCGTCGGCACCGACCAGGGCCCGGGCCCGTACGGTCCGTTCCTCCCCGGTCCGCCGGTCCAGCAGGGCGACCCTTACCCCCGGCGAGGGGCGGTCCGCGCCGCCGGGGAGCGGCTGGAAGCCGGTGACCGCGGTGCCGGTGCGTACCGCCCGCGGCCCCAGTCGGTCCCGTACCGCGCGCAGCAGCAGCTGTTGCAGCTCGCCCCGGTGGAGGGAGTACTGCGGCCAGTGGTAGCCGAGGGCGCGGCCGCGCGGCTCGCGCCAGATGAGGTTGCCGTGCCGGTCGAAGTGGGCCAGCTCGGCGGTGGGAATGGCGATGGCCGCCAGCTCCTCGCCCAGGCCCAGCTCGGTCAGCTCCCGGACCGCGTGCGGCAGCAGGTTGATGCCGACGCCGAGCGGGAGCAGGCGCAGGGCCGATTCGACCACCCGTACCCCGATGCCGGCGGCGTGCAGGCTGAGCGCGGCGGTGAGCCCGCCGATCCCGGCCCCGGCCACCAGCACATCGGCGTCCGTACCGGCCCCGGTGCCGGTGCCGATCCCGGTGCTGGTGCCGGTGTCGATGTCGGTGCTGGTGCCGGTGTCGATGTCGGTGCCAGTGCCCGTACCGGTGCCGGCTGCTGCGTCCGTGGTGCCCACCTGCTGCGTCCTCCCGTACTCCGGTATCTCCGGTCCCCCGGTCGCCCCCTGACGGGTGCGTACGGCGAGACGAGTGTCCATCGGAGCCGGTCCTTCCGCACCCGCCGGTGATCCACTGATACCGGCGCCGCCCGGTTGCCGCCGCGAACCGGGTGGTACGGGGGCGGTATCCGGCGGAACCGAACCGGCGCCGGAAAACCGGGCCGCGGCCGAGGCGTACCGCGTGGAAAGATGACCGGAAACACGACATAAGGAGATGTCCAGGTGCCTGGAACGAACCTCACCCGCGATGAGGCGCGGCAGCGTGCGGAGCTGCTCACCGTCGACTCGTACGAGATCGAGCTCGACCTCTCCGGGGCTCAGGAGGGCGGTACGTACCGGTCGGTGACCCGGGTCCGCTTCGACTCCGCCACGGCGGGTGCGGACACCTTCATCGACCTGGTGGCCCCCACGGTGCACGAGGTGGTGCTGAACGGCACCGCGCTGGACGCGGCCGAGGTCTTCCAGGACAGCCGGATCGCCCTGCCGGGGCTGCTGGCCGGGACCAATGAGCTGACGGTGGTCGCGGACTGCGCGTACACCAACACCGGTGAGGGTCTGCACCGGTTCGTGGACCCGGTGGACCAGCAGGCGTACCTGTACACCCAGTTCGAGGTGCCGGACGCGCGGCGGGTGTTCGCCTCCTTCGAGCAGCCGGACCTGAAGGCGACGTTCCAGTTCACCGTGAAGGCCCCGGCGGGCTGGACGGTGATCTCCAACTCGCCGACCCCGGAGCCGCAGGACAACACGTGGAGCTTCGAGCCCACCCCGCGTATCTCCAGCTACATCACCGCGCTGATCGTGGGCCCGTACCACTCGGTGCACAGCAGCTACGAGAAGGACGGGCGCACGGTGCCGCTGGGCATCTACTGCCGGCCGTCGCTGGCGGAGTTCCTGGACGCGGACGCCATCTTCGAGGTGACCCGGCAGGGCTTCGAGTGGTTCGAGGAGAAGTTCGACTACGCCTACCCGTTCGCCAAGTACGACCAGCTGTTCGTCCCCGAGTTCAACGCCGGGGCGATGGAGAACGCGGGCGCGGTGACCATCCGCGACCAGTACGTCTTCCGCTCCAAGGTGACGGACGCCTCGTACGAGCTGCGCGCCGAGACCATCCTGCACGAGCTGGCCCACATGTGGTTCGGCGACCTGGTCACCATGGAGTGGTGGAACGACCTGTGGCTGAACGAGTCGTTCGCCACCTACACCTCCATCGCCTGCCAGGCGTACCACCCGGAGTCGGCGTGGCCGCACTCCTGGACCACCTTCGCCAACTCCATGAAGACCTGGGCCTACCGGCAGGACCAGCTGCCGTCCACCCACCCGATCATGGCCGAGATCCGCGACCTGGACGACGTCCTGGTCAACTTCGACGGCATCACCTACGCCAAGGGCGCCAGCGTGCTGAAGCAGCTGGTGGCGTACGTCGGCATGGACGCGTTCTTCACCGGTGTGCAGGCCTACTTCAAGCGGCACGCCTTCGGCAACACCCGGCTGACCGACCTGCTCGGCGCCCTGGAGGAGACCAGCGGCCGGGACCTCAAGACCTGGTCCGCGAAGTGGCTGGAGACCGCGGGCATCAACGTCCTCCGCCCGGAGATCGAGACCGACGCCACCGGCACCATCACCGCCTTCGCGGTGCGCCAGGAGGCCCCGGCGCTGCCCGCCGGAGCCCAGGGCGAGCCGGTGCTGCGCCCGCACCGGATCGCGATCGGCCTGTACGACCTGGCCGACGGCAAGCTGGTCCGCACCGACCGCATCGAGCTGGACGTGGACGGCGAGCTGACCGCGGTGGAGGCCCTGGTCGGCCGGCAGCGCCCGGCGGTCGTCCTGCTCAACGACGACGACCTGTCATACGCCAAGGTGCGGCTGGACGAGGAGTCGCTGAAGACCGTCACCGCGCACCTGGGCGACTTCGCGGACTCGCTGCCGCGCGCCCTGTGCTGGGCCTCGGCCTGGGACATGACCCGCGACGCCGAGCTGGCCACCGGCGACTACCTGGACCTGGTGCTGTCCGGGATCGCCAAGGAGTCCGACATCGGCGTGGTGCAGTCGCTGCACCGCCAGGTCAAGCTGGCCCTGGACCTGTACGCGGCCCCGGCCCGCCGGGACGCCGGGCTGGCCCGCTGGACCGAGGCCACCCTGGCGCACCTGCAGGCCGCCGAGCCGGGCAGCGACCACCAGCTGGCCTGGGCCCGCGCCTTCGCCGCCACCGCCCGCACCCCGCAGCAGCTCGACCTGCTCCAGGGGCTGCTGGAGGGCACCGAGTCGATCGAGGGCCTGGTGGTCGACGCCGAGCTGCGCTGGGCGTTCGTGGAGCGGATGGCCTCGGTCGGCCGGTACGACGAGGAGCAGATCGCGGCCGAACTCGACCGGGACCGCACGGCGGCGGGCGAGCGGCACGCCGCCACCGCCCGCGCGGCGCGGCCCACCCCCGAGGCCAAGGCGGAGGCCTGGGCCTCGGTCGTCGAGTCCGACAAGCTGCCCAACGCGCTCAACGAGGCCGTGATCGCGGGCTTCGTCCAGAGCGACCAGCGGGAGCTGCTGGCCCCGTACACCGAGAAGTTCTTCGCGGTGGTCAAGGAGGTCTGGGACGCGCGCAGCCACGAGATCGCCCAGCAGATCGCGGTGGGCCTCTACCCGGCGCTCCAGGTCGAGCAGGCCACCCTGGACGCCACGGACGCCTGGCTGGCCTCCGCCGAGCCCAACGCGGCGCTGCGCCGCCTGGTCTCCGAGTCCCGCTCGGGCATCGAGCGGGCCCTCAAGGCCCAGTCCGCCGACGAAGCCGCCACCGCCTGACCCAAAACCTCACGGTGACGGGCTCTGGGACCACTTCGGCCCCAGAGCCCTCCGGGCCCCGCAGGGGGTGCGGGGAACTGCGCGACCAGCCACAACGCACCCTCAGCCGACCGACAGCGCCCCCGCGAAGGCGCTACCGCGCAGCGACCCGCGCCCGGCGGGCCAGCAGCGCCTCGCGGCGCTCGTCGAACTTGCGGGCCTGGTCGTCCAGGTCGTCCATGAACAGGCCCAGCTCCTGCTGGGCGCGCAGGCCCTCGGGGCCCAGGCCGGAGATGTCCAGCACCTTCAGGTAGCGCAGCACCGGCTGGAGCACGTCGTCGTGGTGGATGCGCAGGTTGTAGATGCCGCCGATGGCCATCTGGGCGGCGGCCCGCTCGAAGCCGGGGATGCCGTGGCCGGGCATCCGGAACCCGACCACCACATCGCGTACCGCGCACATCGTCTGGTCGGGCGCCAACTCGAAGGCGCGGCCCAGCAGGTTGCGGTAGAAGACCATGTGCAGGTTCTCGTCGGTGGCGATACGGGCCAGCATCTGGTCGCACACCGGGTCACCGGAGTTGTTGCCGGTGTTGCGGTGGGATATCCGGGTGGCCAGCTCCTGGAAGGCCACATAGGCCACCGAGTGCAGCATGCTGTGCCGGTTGTCGGACTCGAAGCCGGTGGCCATGTGGTCCATCCGGAACCGCTCCAGCGCCACCGGGTCCACCGCGCGGCTGGCGAGCAGGTAGTCGCGCATCACGATGCTGTGCCGGCCCTCCTCCGCGGTCCAGCGGTGCACCCAGGTGCCCCAGGCGCCGTCCCGGCCGAAGAGGGTGGCGATCTCGTGGTGGTAGCTGGGCAGGTTGTCCTCGGTCAGCAGGTTCACCACCAGCGCGGTCCGGCCGATGGCGGTGACCTTGGACTGCTCGGCGGCCCATGCCTCGCCGCCCAGCACCCCGTCGAAGTTGCGGCCGTCGCTCCAGGGCACGTACTCGTGCGGCATCCAGTCCTTGGCGACCTTCAGGTGCCGGTTGAGCTCGGTCTCCACCGCCTCTTCGAGCGCGTACAGCAGCCTGGTGTCACTCCACACGGCCGAGCCGTTGTGCTGGGAAGGGGCGAGGGTCATGGGGGAGCTCCTGGGGACGTAGAAGCGGGGCCTACTTACGGGACCGTAGGTTACGTCACCGTAGGTTAAAGAAGATATAAATGGTTGCGGAAGCGGTGAAATACGGCTCCCTGGGCGGCGGGCCCGACGGGGCCGTGCGGACGGACCGACGCGGCGAGGGTGGCGCCGGTGAGCCGCCGTGCCGCCGCCCGCCGGGCGACCGGAGTACCTGCCCGAACGGCTGCCCTCTCGGCTGCCCCGGAGCGCTCGCCGGCCCCGCGGCGGCGCGGTTCATTGGGGGAGGGCCAGCAGGAGGGCGACTCCCCATGAGATACGCGGACATCGAACACGAGACGGACGTGCCGGACAGGGCCCGGCGGCCCCACCCCGCCCCGGCCCCGGCGGGACCGCTCGGACTGCTGGCCCTGCAGCGCGCGGCGGGCAACCGCGCGGTGGCCCGACTCCTCGCGCAGCCGGCGCTCCCGGTCCAGCGCTCGTGGTCCTCGTCGTCCTCGGAGGAGGAGCGTGACGGGGACGCCGCCGCCCGGGACGAGGGCCGGGACACGGGCCGGGAGGCGAGCCCCTGGACCGCGACGCCCGCGACATCCGCGACGCCGGGGCGATCGCGGGCGTGGAGGGCCGACCCCCCGAGGCCGAGACCGGCCGGGAGGCCGGCGCCGGACCGGCCGCGGGACCCTCCTGCCAGATCGATGTCCGGGCCACCAAGATCCGGGGACTGGCCGGGCTGCCGATCTACCACCTGTTCGTGATCTACAAGGACCCGTCCGGGAGCCCCTACTTCTTCCGCGGTGGCCCGAGCGGTCGGGGCGGTCCGGGCGGATACGGCTCCATCAAGTGCGACCACGGCGCGTACACGCCCGGCACGGTGGACTGGGAGCCCGGGGCCCCGTCGACCACCGTCATGTCGGGCCCGGCCGCCTGCGGCAAGGACACGTCGTTCATCAGGGAGCTGAGCCGGATCGACGCCGCATCGATCCCGTACCAACCGACCGGACCGAACAGCAACTCCGTCGCCCGTACGATCCTCAACAAGACCGGAGTGCCCGAGGACAAGCCGGTGATGATCGCCCCTGGGTGGGGCCAGATCCTGTGACGGAGGTCTTCATGGCCAGGGTGGAGTGGAAGCGGCTGAGGGCCGCCGAGGAGGTGCGCGCCCGGCTCCTGGCGGAGCTCCCGCCGGGGAGCGACGCATCGGCCATCCGGAGCTTCGCCACCGCCCAGCGCCTGGAATGCTCGGACCCGGTGGGCGGCGTCATCCGCTGCTCGGCCCCCGCGCGGGGCCGCTGGCCGCTGGTCTCGGCGAAATGGCTGATCGAGTGCCGTCTCGAGGACGGTCGGCTGGTCGACATCGCGGTCCGCGAGGGCCTCACGGGCCCCTGACCCGGAAACCGGCGACGGACCGCGCCCGCGGTGCGCGACGCCGCCGCCACGGCTGCACGCCGGGCGGCTGGAGGGCGGGGTCTACAGCGGCCAGGTGATCACGCCGATCAGCGGCCCGGTCCGCTTTCACGAACCCTCCCCGCTCGAGGTCGACCTCACGGCACTCGTCAAACGCTGAGCCATGGGCGGGCCGCCCGTGCCACCGAGTGGACGGGTCGGTCATGGAGCGGGGTGGGAGGCATCAGGGTGCGGCACCCGTCCTCGACGGGGTGGGCCGCACCCTTGCCTGCCGCGGGCGCCAGGGCACCCGCGGCGGTGAGGTCAGCTGTGCTTGCGGGACCGGTCGGTGACCATGACGAGGCCGGCGATCACCAGGAAGGAGACGATCGGCAGCGCCACGTAGAGGCCGAGCGTCTCGGCGACACTCAGGCCCGGACCCGGGTCGTCACCGGCGTCGCGGACGAGCGCGAACGCGTTGGACGACATCAGCAGCATCAGCGTCGTTGCGGCGGTCACGGAGCCGGCGCGCAGGGCGTTCTTCTTCACCCTCCCAACGTAGCGAACCCCGGTTGCGCCCGCGCGCGCGGGGGTGCGTTTCAGGGCCTCGCGAGCTCCTCCATCAGTGCGTGCAGCCGTGGCGAGGCGGTCAGCCGCTCCAGCGACATCGGCATGCCGGAGGCGTCGGCGATCGGCAGGCGCCAGTTGGGGTACTGGTCCCAGGTGCCCGGCAGGTTCTGCGGCCGCCGGTCGCCCACCGTGTCCGGCAGCCACACGCCGACCATCAGGGCGGGGGTGCGGAGGAGGAAGCGGTAGACGGCCCTGATCGCCGCCTCCTCGTCACCCGGCCCCTCCGGGAGCAGCCCGGTGCGTCCGAGCAGCGCCAGCCACTCGGCGACCTCCACCGCGTCCTCGGCCCGCTCCTCGGCGAGCGGCCGGGTCAGCAGGCCGAGCCGGTGCCGCAGCACGACGTGTTCCCCGGTGAGCCGGGCGGCGGTGCTGGGCAGGTCGTGGGTGGTGGCGGTGGCCAGGCACCCGGTCCGCCAGCGCTCCGGCGGCAGCGGCTGGGCCACCCGTCGCCGGGGGCCGCCCCCTGCCCCCTCGCCCTGGCCCTCGGCCCCGGGATCCTCCGAGGCCCGGGGGGAGGCCCCGGGATCCTCCTGCCCCGCGGCCTCGGGATCCTCCGGGGCCCCGGGGCGCTCAGGGGCCTCCCGCTCCGTCGCCGCGTAGTCGCGCTCGAACCAGAGCACCGAGGTCCCCAGCACGCCCCGGTCCGCCAGCCGCTCGCGGACGCCGGGTTCGACGGTGCCCAGGTCCTCACCTATCACCACGGCGCCGGCCCGGTGGGCCTCCAGGGCGAGGACGGCGAGCATCGCCTCCGCGTCATAGCGGACGTAGGCGCCCTCGGCGGGCTCCCGGCCCTCCGGCACCCACCACAGGCGGAACAGGCCCATCACATGGTCGATCCGGAGCGCGCCGGCATGCCGCAGCAGGCCGCGCAGCAGCTCGCGGTAGGGGGCGTAGCCGGCGGCGGCCAGCGCGTCGGGGCGCCAGGGCGGCAGCCCCCAGTCCTGGCCGCGGGCGTTGAAGGCGTCCGGCGGCGCGCCGATGGACATCCCGGCGGCGAACACCTCCTGCTGCGCCCAGGTGTCGGCGCCCGCCGGGTGGACGCCCACCGCCAGGTCGTGGACCAGGCCGATGGGCATCCCGGCGTCCCGCGCGGCCCGCTGGGCGGCGGCCAGCTGGCCGTCCGTCAGCCAGGCGAGCCAGCGGTGGAAGTCCACCCGGTCCAGGTGTTCGCCGCGGACCCGGGCGGTACGGGCCGAGCGCGGGTCGCGCAGCTCGCGGGGCCAGGCGTGCCAGTTCGGGCCGTACACCTCGGCCAGCGCGCACCAGGTGGCGTGGTCGTCCAGGGGTTGGCCGCACTCCGCCAGGAAGTCGCGGTAGGCGGCCTGGCGGCCGGGGCTCGGCGGCACCGCGCGCACCAGCTCCAGCACCTCGCGCTTGAGCGCCCAGACCCGGTCCCGGTCGATCAGCGCGCCCCGCTCCAGGACGCCGGTGCGCAGTGCGGCGGCCTCCTCCAGTAGGGCACGCGCCCGGTCCCGGGCGGCGCCGCGCAGTCCGGCGTACTCCGGCACGTCCTCCACCCGCAGGTGCACCGGGTCGGGGAAGCGGCGCGAGGAGGGGCGGTACGGGGAG
>NZ_SRID01000193.1 GCF_004684805.1 Streptomyces palmae | reverse complement strand
TGGGCGGGGTGAAGAAGTAGTTGAGCAGCAGGGAGCCGACGGCGGCCGAGGCGAGGGCCGGCAGCAGGCCGCCGAGCAGCGCGGCGACCACCGTCAGGAAGAGGAAGAGCAGGACGTCGTTAGCGAGGCCGGGACCGGTGGCCATGTCGGTCAGGCCCAGGGTGAGCAGCAGCGGGCCCAGGACCCCTGACACCCAGCCGGCCGCGATCCGGGAGCGGCCGAGGCGGGCGCCCCGGGCCACCGGCAGGCCGCGGCCCCTGGCGACCGCCTCGTGGGTCACGATGTGCACATCGAGGTCGGGGCCGGAGTCGCGGGCCACGGTGGCGCCCACGCCGGGGCCGAAGACGTACTGCCAGGTCTTGCGGCGGCTGGAGCCGAGCACGATCTGGGTGGCGTTGACGCCGCGGGCGAACTCCAGCAGCGACTGCGGGATGTCCTCGCCGATGACGTGGTGGAAGGTGCCGCCGAGGTCCTCCACCAGGGTGCGCTGGGCGGCCAGTTCCTTGGGGGACGCGGAGGTGAGGCCGTCGCTGCGGGCGATGTAGACGGCGAGGATCTCGCCGCCGGAGCCCTTGGCGGCCATGCGGGCGGCGCGCCGGATGAGGGTGCGTCCCTCCGGGCCGCCGGTGAGGCCGACCACGATGCGTTCCCGGGCGTTCCAGATCCGCGAGACGCTGTGCTCGGCACGGTACTGCTGGAGGTACTCGTCCACCCGGTCCGCGGTCCACAGCAGGGCCAGTTCGCGCAGGGCGGTCAGGTTGCCGGGGCGGAAGTAGTTGGACAGGGCCGCGTCGACCTTGTCGGGGGCGTAGATGTTGCCGTGCGCCATCCTGCGGCGCAGCGCCTGCGGCGACATGTCGACCAGCTCGATCTGGTCGGCGCGGCGCACCACCTCGTCGGGCACGGTCTCCTGCTGGCGGACGCCGGTTATCGACTCCACCACGTCGCCCAGCGACTCCAGGTGCTGGATGTTGACGGTGGCCACCACGTCGATGCCGGCCTGGAGGATCTCCTCGATGTCCTGCCAGCGCTTGGTGTGGCGGGAGCCGGGGACGTTGGTGTGGGCCAGTTCGTCGACCAGGACGACGGCCGGTCGGCGCCGCAGCACCGCGTCCAGGTCCATCTCGGTGAAGGTCGTGCCCCGGTACGCCACCTCGCGGCGCGGCACCTCCTCCAGCCCGTGCAGCATCACCTCGGTGCGGGGGCGGCCGTGGTGCTCCACGAAGCCGATCACCAGGTCCGTGCCGCGCTCCCGGCGCCGGTGGCCCTCGGAGAGCATGGCGTAGGTCTTGCCGACTCCCGGTGCCGCGCCCAGATAGATCCGAAGCTTGCCGCGTGCCATGGCCCCATCTTCCAACCGGGCCGGTGGACCGCCCCCGTGTTTCGTGTGCACTGCCGACTGTACGGGGCCGGGTCGGGGCAATTCGGACGGTGCGTGCTCGGGGCGGCCGGTCTTGACGCGGCCCTGACGGCGTTCGGGCGGAAACGGCGGTGGGCCGCACCCCCGGGCAGGGGATGCGGCCCACCGGCCATGTTCCGTCAGGCGGCGGTCAGCGCACCTCGGTGATCTCCGGACCGCGCTCCAGCCGCTCGGCGCCGCCCGCGAACCGCGAGCCCTGCGCCTCCGGCTGCCCGCCGTCGGCCACCATCTGGGCGTCCTCCGGCAGCTTGAGCGTGATCGGGTCGCGCGGGGCCATCGGGCCCTCGCCGCGGACCACGACCGTGTCCCGGAAGATCGCCTCCAGCAGACTGCCGGTCTCCGGCTTCACCGCGCCCTGGCCGGAGATCACGCCGCGCAGGAACCAGCGGGGCCCGTCGACACCGACGAACCGCACCACCTGCACGCCGTTGGTCCCGTCCGGCAGCTGCACCGGCACCTGGGCCCGCAGCTCCCAGCCGAGGGGGCCCTCGACCTCGTCCACGGCCCCGCCCTGCTGGGTGATGCCGCTGGCGATCTCCTCGCGGACCTCGCCCCAGATGCCTTCCTTCTTGGGCGCGGCGAAGGCCTGCAGCTGCACGGCGCTGTCCCGCAGCACCACGGTCGCGGCGACGATCGCGTCCCCGGCGACCTCCACGCGCAGCTCCATGCCCTCGACACCGGGCACGAACAGTCCGCCCAGATCGACCCGGCCCTCGCCGGGCTCGCGTACCTCGGAGACGTCCCAGGGGCCGTCGGGGCGCGGTGCCGGGGGCAGGGCGACCCTGCTCACGGCCTCGTCCTCGGCGGTCTCCGCCGACTCCTCGGCAGTCTCCTCGGTGGTGACGTCGAGGTTCTCGACGTCCTCCTCGTTGCGCTTGCGGCGACGTCCGAACACGTCACTGTCCTTCCCGGTCGGAACCGACCGAAGCGTATCCATTCCCACCCGTCGAGCCGTCCACCGAGGCATGTCCCCCGGTGGACCCGAAGCCCCCTGCGGCCCGGGCCGAACCAGGGAGCTCCGCTACCTCGTGGAAGCGCACCTTCTCGACCTGCTGGACGATCAGTTGGGCGATCCGGTCGAAGCGCTTGAACCGCACGCTCTCGCGCGGGTCCAGATTGACCACGATCACCTTGATCTCTCCACGGTACCCGGCATCGACGGTCCCTGGGGCATTCACCAGCGCCACACCGCAGCGGGCCGCCAGACCGGAACGCGGATGCACGAACGCGGCGTAGCCGTCGGGCAACGCGATCGACACCCCGGTCGGCAGCACGGCGCGCTCGCCGGGGGCCAACTCGGCGGCCTCGGTGGTGACCAGATCGGCGCCTGCGTCCCCCGGGTGCCCATAGGCCGGCACCGGCACCTCGGGGTCCAGCCTGCGGATCAGTACGTCGACGGGGGCCCTGGTCACGGCGTCCTCCAGTTCGCTGCGGGCGTGCTCACGGATTCACTTCGAAGGCGCGGGCGACCCTGAGCTGGTCCGGATCGGCGAGCGCCGCGTTGATCTCGTCGGGGCGGCCGTTGGCGATGAAGTGCTCGACCCGCACCTCGATGAACAGGGCCTGGGCACGGACCGCGACCGGCCCGTCGGGCCCGCCGATCCGGCCGGTGGCCGTGGAGTAGATCTTGCGGCCGTGGACGGCGGTCACCTCCGCCTCCAGGTGCAGCACGGTGCCCACCGGAACCGGGCTGAGGAAGTCCGTCTCCAGCCGGCCGGTCACCGCGATCACCCGCAGCACCCAGTTGAGCGCGCCGAGCGTCTCGTCCAGCGCGGTGGCCAGCACTCCGCCGTGGGCGAGCCCGGGAGCGCCCTGGTGGGCGGGCTGCACCGTGAACTCGGCGGTGACGCTGACTCCCTCGCCGGCCCGCGCCTCCAGGTGCAGGCCGTGCGGCTGCCCGGCCCCGCAGCCGAAGCACTGGTCGTAGTGCGAGCCGAGGAGTTCCCCGGGCGCGGGGGCGTCGGGGTGCCGTACCGGCGGGCGGGCCTCGTCGGGCGGCGTCAGCCCTGTCGTTCTTCCACTCACAGCGCCGAACCTTACCCGCGCGACAGGTGCGCGAGCCGCTCCGTGCCAAGCTTGAGTTCATGCAGCCTTACGAAGAACGCCTGAACGCACCCCGTTCCTGGTGGCTGATCGCCGCCCTGGTGGGTGTGGCGATGGCGCTGATCATGCTGCCGCTCGGGACGCTGCCGTTGCTGGGCGGCCTGATCGGCGGTTTCGCGCTGGCCGCGGTGGCCGTCAGCTCCTACGGCTCGGTGCGGATCCGGGTGGTGGCGGACTCCCTGGTGGCAGGGGACGCGCGGATCCCGGTCTCGGCCCTGGGCACCCTGGAGGTGCTGGACCCGGCGGAGGCGGTGGCCTGGCGCACCCACAAGGCCGACCCGCGGGCGTTCATGGTGCTCCGCGGCTATGTGCCGACCGCGCTGCGGGCCGAGGTCGTCGATCCCGACGACCCCACGCCCTATGTGTATGTGTCCACCCGCGACCCGCAGCGGCTGGCCGCCGCCCTGGAAGCGGTGCGGGCCGAGTCAGCCTGACCGCCGGGGGACGGACGGACGGGCTGGTCATCGGCCGGCTCGCGGTCGCCGCGGGCGAGGTCCGCTCGGACCGGCCGCCCGGCGCGGCGCGGGTCGTGGCCGGGGTCGAGCGGCACGGCGGCGATGGCGTGCCCGGGGACGGTGGTCAGCCGTCTCCGTGTCACCCGCCCGCCGCCGCGGACCCCGTGGGCGACGCCGCCCGCGAGCGAGGCCGTGCGGCCCCGCCCGACGTGCACGCCGCCCCGCTCCACGCTCACGCCGATGGTGCGCCTCAGGCCGCGCAGTCGCGGCAGATCGGCTGGCCGTTCTTCTCCTCGGCCAGCTGGCTGCGGTGGTGCACCAGGAAGCAGCTCATGCAGGTGAACTCGTCCTGCTGGCGGGGCAGCACCCGCACCGAGAGCTCCTCGTTGGACAGGTCCGCTCCAGGCAGCTCCAGACCTTCGGCCTGCTCGAACTCGTCGACGTCGACGGTCGATGCGGACTTGTCGTTCCGCCGGGCCTTCAGCTCCTCGATGCTGTCCTCGTTGACGTCGTCATCGGTCTTGCGTGGGGTGTCGTAATCCGTTGCCATGTCGCTCTCCCCCTCTGGGTGTCTGCGGTGTCTCCAGCGCACGTAACGCGTGAGGGGCCGGTCTTGTGCCCGACCCGAGGCGGAGATTTTGCCTCACATCAAGGTCTGTTACTCAATCGACACCCAACCGCACCCCCAAGTGGGGGGCGGGTCAGGCGGCGAAGGGGACCGTACACGGTCCGCGAACCGCCTGGCACAGCGGCCATGACGTGTACTTCCCGTGATCAGGCCCCCCGAAAACCCCTATTTTCCAGGCTTTTCACCGGGCGCGTCGATCACTCTGCGTAGATGGCTGGAAATTCGCGCATGTGATCGATCACACACCGATAATGTCGGGGCGGGTCATGAAAATTCCGCCCAAAGCGAAGCTCTGTGCGATCTCGCGATGTCCCCCATGGTCGCAGATCTCAGACCGGAAGGACGACCCGCATGACCAGGCCACCGCCCTCGCGCGGCTGGGCGGTGATCCGCCCGCCGTGCGCCCGCGCCACCGAGCGCGCGATGGACAGACCCAGCCCCACGCCCTTGTCGCTGCCGGTGCGCTCGGTACGCAGCCTGCGGAACGGCTCGAAGATGTTGTCCAGCTCGTACGCCGGGACCACCGGTCCGGTGTTGGACACCACCAGCACCGCCTCGGCGCCGCTCGTCTCGGTGGTGACCTCCACCCAGCCGTCCGGCACGTTGTAGCGCACGGCGTTCTGCACCAGGTTGAGCGCGATGCGCTCCAGCAGGACCCCGTTGCCCTGGACCACCGCCGGCCGCCGGTGGCCGCGCAGCTCCACGCCCCTGGTCTGGGCCTCGGTCCGCACCTGGTCCACCGCGCGGGTGGCGACCTCGGCCAGGTCCACCGGCTTGCGGTCCACGATCTCGTTGTCGCTGCGGGCCAGCAGCAGCAGGCCCTCCACCAGCTGCTCGCTGCGCTCGTTGGTGGCCAGCAGGGTCTTGCCCAGCTGCACCAGCTCCGGTGGCGCACCCGGGTCGGAGAGCTGCACCTCCAGCAGCGTCCGGTTGATCGCCAGCGGGGTGCGCAGCTCGTGCGAGGCGTTGGCGACGAACCGCTGCTGGGCGGTGAACGCCCGGTCCAGCCGCTCCAGCATCTCGTCGAAGGTGTCCGCCAGCTCCTTGAGCTCGTCGTCCGGGCCGTCCAGCTCGATCCGCCGGGACAGGTCCGAGCCCGCCACCTGGCGCGCGGTACGGGTGATCCGGCCCAGCGGCGAGAGCACCCGCCCGGCCATCGCGTAGCCGAAGGCGAAGGCGATCACCGACAGGCCCATCAGGGCCAGCAGCGAGCGCCGCAGCAGCCCGCTGAGCGCCACCTTGCGCTGGTGCTCGAAGCAGTCGGCCACGGCCTGGTTGACATCGCCCTGGCTGGGCAGCTGACAGGCGTTGCTGGTGGGCTTGTACTCCAGCCTCACGATCTGGAACGGCAGGTGACTGCCCCGGTTCAGGGCGTCGGCGGCCAGCAGGTAGATGATCGTCAGCAGCAGCACCCCGGCGATCAGGAACATCCCGCCGTACAGCAGGGTGAGCCTTATCCGGATGGTGGGCCGCAGCAGGAAGTCGGTGCGCCCGGCGGACCGGGGCGGCTCCCAGTTGGGCTTGGGAGGCGCGGCGGGCGGCGGCGGTGCGGTGGCCACGGGCGTCAGATCCGGTAGCCGGAGCCGGGCACGGTGACGATCACCGGCGGCTCACCGAGCTTGCGCCGCAGGGTCATCACGGTGACCCGCACGACGTTGGTGAACGGATCGGTGTTCTCGTCCCAGGCCTTCTCCAGCAGCTGCTCCGCGGAGACCACGGCGCCCTCGCTGCGCATCAGCACCTCCAGCACCGCGAACTCCTTGGGCGCCAGCTGGATCTCCCGCCCCTCCCGGAACACCTCCCGGCGATTGGGGTCCAGCTTGATCCCGGCACGCTCCAGCACCGGCGGCAGCGCCACCGTGGTGCGCCGCCCCAGCGCCCGCACCCGGGCGATCAGCTCCTGGAAGGCGAACGGCTTGGGCAGGTAGTCGTCGGCGCCGATCTCCAGGCCCTCCACGCGGTCGCTCACATCGCCGGAGGCGGTGAGCATCAGCACCCGGGTGGGCATGCCCAGCTCGACGACCCTGCGGCACACATCGTCACCGTGCACCAGCGGAAGGTCGCGGTCGAGCACGACGACGTCGTAGTCGTTGACGGCGATCCGCTCCAGGGCCGCGGCCCCGTCGTAGACGACGTCCACGGCCATGGCCTCCCGGCGCAGCCCCGTGGCCACCGCATCGGCGAGCAGCTGCTCGTCCTCGACGACGAGTACACGCACCTGACTGGTCCTTCCTTAGGGGCCCCGGCGGGGGAGCCTTGCTTTTCTACACTGAGCCCGCCCGGTCGGCCGCAGGACGAGCCGATGGGCGGCATCCATCCTGCCCCGAAGGCCGATAAACCGGCGGTAAGCGCGGTGAGCGGGGCCTTTCCGGCCGATGGCCCGGGGGTGGCGGGCAGACGGACGAGCACAGGCGTCGGGGAGCCGGCGGGGGTCTCGTGGCGTCCGAGCCGTCCGAGCTGTCCGAGCTGTCCGAGGTTTTTAGGTTTCTCAGGTTTCCGGCGCGGGCGGGGTGGGGAGGACGACTGCACACCCGATCACGCCCTGCTCTGTGGCACAGCCACGACCGCGCGACCTCGCTGCCAGGCAGGGACCACGCCGTGATCGCCAGATCCCCCAGCCACGGCCGGGGACCACCCCCAGGGCACACCCCGTGCCGCCGACCTACCCAGACGAGGGGGCGCCATATGGACGCGTTCACCGCAGGCATTCTGCAGCGTATAGAGACCACCCAGTCCGATCTCGTGCGCGCCCGGGAGTCGGGCGACGACTTCCTCGCCGATGTGGAGCAGTCCGAGCTGGAGGACCTCCGCAGGCTGGCCGCCGAGCACGGCGTGGAGATCGGCGCGGCCAAGCTCTGACGCCGCGAGCCGACGTGCCCCGCGGACCCGCCACGGGTCCGCGGGGCGCACTGCTGTCCGGGGCGCCCGCGCCCCGTTCCCGGACCGTCGCGGCACCGCTGGGGACCTGGCGCCCCGCGGCCCGAGGATCAGTCGTGCCAGGCCCCCAGCTCCTCCAGCAGCCCCTGGAGCGGCTCGAAGACGCCGGGCACCCCGGCGACGGTCAGCTCCCCGTCCGCGGGGGTGCCCGGCCGCCCGCCGGTGAGCGCACCCGCCTCGCGGGCTATCAGCTCGCCCGCCGCGTAGTCCCAGGGGTTCAGGCCGCGCTCGTAGTAGGCGTCCAGCCGCCCGCAGGCCACATCGCACAGGTCGATGGCGGCCGAGCCGCCGCGGCGGATGTCCCGTACCCGGGGCAGCAGGGTGCGGACCACCTCGGCCTGGGTCGCCCGCCGCTGGGTCAGATAGGCGAATCCGGTGCCGATCAGCGCCTGCTCGAAGGGCGGGGTGGGGCGGACCCGCACCGGCTGCCCGTTGCACCGCGCACCGCCCCCGCGCACCGCGTGGTACGTCTCCTGGCGCATCGGGGCCGCGACCACCCCGACCACGGTGCGGCCGTCCCGCTCGGCGGCGATCGACACCGACCAGGAGGGCAGGCCGTACAGGTAGTTCACGGTGCCGTCGATGGGGTCGATCACCCAGCGCACCCCGCTGGTGCCCGGGGCGCTGGAGCCCTCCTCGCCCAGCACCCCGTCCTCCGGGCGGTGCTCCGCGAGGAAGCCGGTGATCAGCTTCTCGGCCGCCAGGTCCATCTCGGTGACCACGTCGATGGGGCTGGTCTTGGTGGCCGCCACCCCCAGGTCGGCCGGGCGGCCGTCCCGCAGCAGCTCTCCCGCCCGGCGGGCCGCCTCCAGGGCCACGGTCAGCAGCTCCTGGTCGGCCGGGTCGATCGGGTCGGCGGCGGGGGTGTTCTGGTCGGACTGCTCGCTCACGGTGCTTCCCTCGGTCGTCAGGGCCTGGTCGGTGTCAGCGCACGGGCTGCCGGCGCGGCCGGGGCCGCGCGCCCCGGCCACCGGCCGCTCAGGCGTAGGGGCTGTCGGTGCCGGCCGCGGCCGGGCGCGGGGCCCGGGCCGGACAGCAGCCGACCGGGCACACGTCGTGGCTGGCTCCCAGCGTGCCGAGCGCGCAGCGCTCCGGGGCGCGGGCGTGGGAGGCGGACGGCGGCGCGGCGGCCAGGCGCTCGGCGGCGGCGCGCTCCAGCACCAGGTCGCGCACCGCGGCGGCGAACCGGGGGTCGGCGCCGACGGTGGCGGCGCGGCTGACCGGCAGGCCCAGTTCCTCGGCCTTGGCGGTGGCCTCGGTGTCGAGGTCGTACTTGACCTCCATGTGGTCCGAGACGAAGCCGATGGGCACCATCACGGCGGCCGGGACGCCCTCGCCGTGCAGGGCCTCCAGGTGGTCGCAGATGTCGGGCTCCAGCCAGGGGATGTGCGGGGCGCCGCTGCGCGACTGGTAGACCAGCCGCCACGGATGGTCGGTCCCGGTCTCCTCGCGGACCGCCTCGGCGATGAGGCGCGCCACGTCCAGGTGCTGGGCCACATAGGCGCCGCCCGAGCCCTCGGTGTGCGCCTGGGGGGGCCCGGAGGTGTCGGCCGAGGCGGTGGGGATGGAGTGGGTGGTGAAGGCCAGGTGCGCCCCGGCGCGCACCTCCTCGGGCAGTTCGGCGAGCGCGGCGAGGGTGGCGTCCACCATGGGTCCGACGAAGCCGGGGTGGTTGAAGTAGTGCCGGAGCTTGTCCACCCGGGGCAGCGGCAGCCCCTCCCGCTCCAGGGTGGCCAGCGCGTCGGCGAGGTTCTCGCGGTACTGGCGGCACCCGGAGTAGGAGGCGTAGGCGCTGGTGGCAAGGGTCAGCACGCGGCGGCGGCCGTCGGCGACCAGCTCCCGCAGGGTGTCGGTGAGGTACGGCGCCCAGTTGCGGTTGCCCCAGTAGACGGGCAGGTCCAGGCCGTGGGCGGCGAAGTCCTCGCGCAGCGCCCGCAGCAGGGCGCGGTTCTGCTCGTTGATCGGGCTGACTCCGCCGAAGAGGAAGTAGTGCCGGCCCACCTCCTTCAGGCGCTCGCGGGGGATGCCGCGGCCGCGGGTGACGTTCTCCAGGAACGGCACCACCTCGTCCGGCCCTTCCGGCCCTCCGAAGGAGAGCAGCAGCAGGGCGTCGTAGGGGGCCCCGTCAGCGGCCGGGGCGGCCGGGACGGGCGGGTTCGGGTGCTGGGCGGACATGGCTTCGATCCTGCCACTCCGGATCGGGAGCCCGAAAACCCACCTGCGCCACCCAGCGCGGGCTCGTAAGCTGTATCGAACCTCTACGTTGCTTACCCCTGTAGACCGGCGGAGCCGCCCCCGTGCCCAGTCCCTACCGCGCGATCTTCGCTACCCCCGGTACCAAGAGCTTCTCGGCCGCCGGGCTCTTCGGCCGGATGACGCTGTCCATGATGGGCATCGGCGTGGTCACCATGGTCTCCCAGCTCACCGGCCGGTACGGGCTGGCCGGCGCGCTGGCGGCCACCATGGCGCTGTCCGCCGCGGCGATCGGACCGCAGATATCCCGGCTGGTCGACCGGCACGGGCAGCGCCGGGTGGTGCGCCCGGCCACCCTGATCTCGCTGGTCGCCGGGGCCGGTCTGCTGCTCAGCGCGCATCTGCGGTGGCCGGACTGGACGCTGTTCGCCTTCGCGTCCGTGGTGGGGTGCGTACCGAGCGTGGGCTCGATGGTCCGGGCCCGCTGGGTGGCCATCTACCGGGACTCCCCGCAGCAGCTGCACACCGCCTACTCCTTCGAGTCGGTCGTCGACGAGGTGTGCTTCATCGTCGGCCCGATCCTCTCCATCGGCCTGTCCACCGCCTGGTTCCCCGAGGCGGGACCGCTGCTCGCCGCCTGCTTCCTGGCGGTCGGCGTCTACTGGCTGACCGCGCAGCGCGCCACCGAGCCGGTGCCGCACCCGCGCGAGCAGCACACCGGCGGCTCCGCGCTGCGCTCCCCCGGGCTCCAGGTGCTGGTGACGACCTTCATCGCGACCGGCGCGATCTTCGGCGCGGTGGACGTGGTGACGGTCGCCTTCGCCGAGGACCAGGGCCACAAGACCGCCGCGAGCCTGGTGCTCGCGGTCTACGCGCTGGGCTCCTGCCTGGCGGGCGTGGTCTTCGGCCTGCTGCGCCTGTCCGGCCCGGCGGCCCGGCGGTGGCTGCTGGGTGTCTGTGCGATGGCCGTGAGTATGATCCCCCTCCTACTGGTCGGGAACCTGCCGCTCCTGGCCGTGGCGCTGTTTGTCGCGGGCCTGGCCATCGCGCCGACGATGGTCACCACGATGGCCCTGGTCGAGCAGCACGTACCACGCGCGAAACTGACCGAGGGCATGACCTGGGTGAGCACCGGGCTCGCGGTCGGGGTGGCGCTCGGCTCGTCGACCGCCGGCCTGGTGGTGGACGCGTGGGGGGCGCGAGCGGGGTATGTGGTGCCCGAGGCGGCCGGGGCGCTCGCGGCGGTGGTCGCGTTCCTCGGCTACCGCCGGCTGCGGCCGGCGCCACAGCAGGCGGGGGGAGCCCTGCCGCAGGCCACGGGAGGGTCGACGACGGATGACCGCAGTGAGGACCACGCGCAGCAGCGGCACCTGGCATAACTGGGCCGGCAATGTGACGGTCCGCCCGGCGCGCAGCGCGGCGCCGGCGGACACCGGGGAGCTGGCGGCGGCCGTCCGCGCGGCGGTGGCCGCGGGCCTGCCGGTGAAGGCCGTGGGCACCGGGCACTCCTTCACCGAGGTGGCCGCCACCGACGGGATGCTGATCAGACCGGAGCGCATGACCGGGATACTCGGCCTGGACCGTGCGGCCGGCACGGTCACGGTGGCCGCGGGCACCCCGCTGCGCGTACTCAACGAGACCCTCTCCGCGCATGGCCTGTCGCTGACCAACATGGGCGACGTGATGGCGCAGACGGTGGCCGGGGCGACCAGTACCGGCACCCATGGCACCGGCCGGGACACCGCCTCGCTGGCCGCCCAGATCAAGGGCCTGGAGCTGGTGACCGCGGACGGCTCGGTGCTGCGCGGCCGGGCGGACGGCAGCCCCGAGGAGGCGGCCCTGCTCGATCTGGGCCGGCTGGGTCTGGGGGCGCTGGGGGTGCTCGCCTCGGTGACCTTCGCGGTGGAGCCGGAGTTCCTGCTGACCGCCCGCGAGGAGCCGATGGCCTTCGACCGGGTCATCGAGGACTTCGACCGGCTCGCCACGGAGAACGAGCACTTCGAGTTCTACTGGTTCCCCCACACCGGGCGGTGCAACACCAAGCGCAACAACCGCAGCGCCGGCCCCGCCGACCCGGTCGGACGGGTCAGCGGCTGGGTCGAGGACGAGCTGCTGTCCAACGGGGTCTTCCAGGCCGCGTGCTCGCTGGGGCGCCGGGTGCCGGCCACCATCCCGGGGATCGCCAAGCTCTCCAGCCGGGCGCTCTCCGCGCGCACCTACACCGACATCCCCTACAAGGTGTTCACCAGCCCGCGCCGGGTGCGCTTCGTGGAGATGGAGTACGCGGTGCCGCGGGAGGCCGCGACCGAGGTGCTGCGCGAGCTGCGGGCGATGGTGGAGGCCTCGGACTTCCGGATCAGCTTCCCGGTGGAGGTACGGCTCGCGCCGGCCGACGACGTGCCCCTGTCCACGGCGTACGGACGCGACAGCGCGTACATCGCGGTGCACATGTACCGGGGCACTCCGTATCAGGCGTACTTCTCCGCCGTGGAGCGGATCATGACGGCGCACCAGGGCCGGCCGCACTGGGGGAAGCTGCACAGCCGGGACGCCGAGTACCTGGCCGGTGTCTATCCGCGCTTCGCGGACTTCACGGCGCTGCGCGACCGGCTCGACCCGGACCGGGTCTTCGGCAACGACTACCTGCGCCGGGTGCTGGGCGCCTGAGCGCTCCGGGTCCGGGCGCGGGCTGCGGTGCGCGCCGCACCCCGCACCCGGAGCGCCCGCTCCCCGGCCTCGTGGTCTGGACGCGGACCGGGCTCGGGCCTGGACGCGGACCGGGCTCGGGCCTGACGCGGACCGGGCTCGGGCCTGACGCGGACCGGGCTCGGGCCTGGACGCGGACCGGCCTCGGGCCGGCGGTCCGTCAGGAGGCGGGCGGTGCGGTGGCCGGGGCGGAGGGGGTGCCGGCGGAGTCCTGGCCTCCGTTCGGCTGGCTCTCACC
>NZ_SRID01000192.1 GCF_004684805.1 Streptomyces palmae | reverse complement strand
ACCCCACCCCGAACCGCCGACTCCACCGGCACCCCGGCATCGACGTCCGGCCCCACCGGCACCTCCGCATCGACGGCTGGCTCCCCTCGCACGTCGGCGTCGACGGCTGATTCCCCCGGCACCCCCGTGTCGACCGCCGGTTCCTCCGGCACCACCGCGTCGACCGCCGACTCCGCCGACACCCCGCCGACCGCGGGCCAACGCACCCCGTTGACCGCGCACGGCTGGGGCGCGGCCCCGTTCACCGGCATCGCCCTCACCTCGGGCCGCGCCCCGCACACCGGCGAGGCGGTGCTGGACGCCACCGCCGCCCGCACCCTCGGGGCGGGTGTCGGCGACCGGATCGCCCTGACCACCGGCGCCGGCGAGCACGGGATACGGATCTCCGGCATCGCCCGTGCCGCGGCCCCGGGCACCGCCGGCCCCGAGCTGTGGGTGACCGACGCCCAGGCGCTGCGGATGTCCGGTCACCCGGAGGCCGTCGACGCCTTTCTGGTCCGTCCCACCACCGGCACCGACCCGGACCGGCTGGCCGACCGCCTGGAGCACACCCTGCACACCGCGCGCGCCCGCGCCGGTGCGGTGGGCGCCTCCGCCGCCACCGCCGAGGTGCACACCGGCGGCGGGCGCGGCGACGTCGAGCAGCCGGGCCTCGCCGAGGCCCGGGAGATGCTGATCGCCATCGGCGCCTCCTTCGGCGGGGTGGCCACCATGACCGCCGTCTTCACCGTCGCCGGCACCGTCGCCCTCTCCGTGGGCCAGCGCGGCCGGGAGTTCGCCCTCCTGCGCGCCATCGGCGCCACCCCGCGGCAGATCCGGCGCTCGATCGCCACCGAGGCCCTGCTGGTCGCCCCGGTGGCCGGCGCCATCGGCTGCCTGCCCGGGACGGCACTGGCCCGCTGGTGGTTCGGCCAGCTCAAGGACCGGGGAGCCATCCCCGAGCCGGTCGCCCTGGAGGTGTCCTGGATACCCATGGTCAGTGCGATCGGCGCCGGAGTGCTCACCGCGCTGCTCGCCGGACTGGCGGCGGCCCGCCGCCCGGCCAGGATCCGGCCGGGGCAGGCGCTCGGCGAGGCGGCGGTGGAGCGTTTCCGGCCCGGGGTCGTCCGTACCCCCCTCGGCCTGGCCGCGCTGGTCGGCGGCATCGTGCTGGCCAAGGTGGCGGCCGAGGAGAGTGGCGAAGACGCGGCCAACGTCGCGCTCGGCGTGGTGATGCTCTTCATGCTCGCGGTCAGCCTGCTGGGCCCGCTGATCGCCCGGTTCTGCGCCTGGCTGCTCGGCCTGCCCCTGCGTGCCGGCCCGGCCCCAGCCCATCTGGCCTCCGCCAACGCACGGACCAACGCCCGCCGGCTGGCCTCCGCCATCACCCCCATCGTGCTGGCCATGGCCTTCGCCTCGACGCTGGTCTTCCTCCACACCAGCCAGGACCATGTGGCCGCCGCCGAGCGCCGCGCCGGGATCACCGCGGACCAGATCCTCTCCGCACCGGACGGACTGCCCGCCGGCACCGCCCGGCAGGCCGCCGCCACCCCTGGTGTGGCCGAGGCCGTGGGCGTGCTGCGCACCGGCGTCCTGGTGCCGGTGCACTCCGGCGGCAGCAGGCTGCAGATCGCCTCCGCCCAGGGCGTCGGCGCCTCCGGAGAGGCTCTGACCGCCGTCCAGGACCTCCAGGTCCTGGAGGGACGGCTGGCCAGGCTGCGCCCCGGCACGGTCGCCCTGGACACCCGACTGGCCGAGTCGGCCAAGGCGGGGATAGGCGACCGGCTGGAGCTGCGGCTGCCGGACGGCACCCGGCACCGTGCCACGGTGGTCGCTCTCTATGGACGCGGCCTCGGTGTCGCCCAGGTCACCCTGAGCCGATCGGTGCTCGCCGGGCATGTCACCACGCCGTTCGACAACGATGTGCTGATCCGCACCGAGCCGGGCGCGGACCGGGCCGCGGTCGCCGACCGGCTGGCCGCCCTGGGCGAGGTCGCCGACCGGGACGGCTACCAGGCCGCCCGCGACCAGGATCAGGAGCTGAACGCCTGGGCCAACATCACCATGGCCGCGGTGCTCGGTGGATTCGCGGCCGTCGCCGCCGCCAACACCCTGGTGATGACGGTGCTGGACCGCCGGCGGGAGCTGAACACGCTCCGGCTGGTGGGCACCACCAAGCGGCAGGTCCTGACGATGGTGCGCTGGGAGGCCCTGCTGGTCACGGTCGCCGGAATCGGCATCGGCACCACCATCGCGCTGGTCACCCTGAACCCGATGGTGCGCGGCATCACCGGCCAGGGGCCGTACGTCCCGATACCGGTGTACGCCTCCTTCGTGGGCGCGACGGTGGCACTCGGCCTCGCCGCCACCGCCCTCCCGGCCCGAGCCGCCCTGCGCGGCACGGCCCCCGGAAGCGGATCGCGGGGCTGAACCAGGCGACAGCCGACCAGGACACGGCCCGGGGCCTCGCCGCAACGGCGACGGGGCACCGGGCCCGCCATGCCGAAGCGCGCGGCCTGCGGCCCTTTGGCCGTGAGGTGGTGCTGACGGGCCGTCGGGCCGGCGCCCCGCGACGGCAACGGGCCTCCCCGCGCGGGGAGGCCCGTAAGGCGATGGGGGAGCGCCTCGGCCCCCGCCCGGCCCCTGCCGGGCCGCCCGGCTTCCGAAGAACGACCCAGAGCGCCGGGACACGAACCCCGGCACCGACGGCCCCGAGAACCACAGCCCCCGAAACCGCGGCCCCGGTAACGCAAGCCCCTGGGAAGGGCAGCCACCCGGAACCGCGACGCCCGGAACCGCGACGCCCGAAACGGTGACTCCGGGAGGAACCCCGACCTCGGGGCCGCAGCCCCCGGGAACCGAACCGGGGGAAGCACAGCCCCAGACATCGCGGCCCCCCGGAGGGGAACCGCCTCAGCCCGGCTTGGGCGCCGCCTGCCGGCGCTTCCGCTCGGCCGGATCCCCGCGGAAGGCCCAGGCCATCCGGGGCTCCATGGCCCAGCGGAACATCCGCTGGACCGGCGGGGTGCACAGCACGGTGACCACGACCGCGGCGATCACCGTCACGGCGATCTCGCCCAGCGGGGTGTGCAGCCAGGAGTAGGTGTCGAACCAGCCCCAGAAGCGCGAGCCCTTGGCGAGGAACCCGTGGAGCAGGTAGCCGTAGAGCGTGCCGGCGCCCAGCGCGGTGAACCACATGGCGCGCCGCGGCACCCAGGAGAGGAAGCAGGCCACCAGCAGGGCCGAGCAGCCGAACAGGGCCAGTGTCATCACCGGCCCGGTCCACGGCGGAGCACCCAGCTCCTGGACGCTGTCGCGGTGGTAGAACCAGGCGGAGTTCATCCGCGGCGCCGCCCAGTAGGCGAACGCCAGCGCGCCGGCGAACACCGGCACCGACAGGACGCGCAGCTCGCGGCGGCGCAAGCGTTGGAAGTGCTCGGGCTTCATGGACAGGCCGAGCACGAAGAACGGCAGGAACTGGAGCACCCGCTGGAGGTCCAGGTCGTCCCCGATGTCGGGGGAGACCGAGGCGAGGACCGAGATCACCAGCGCCAGCGGAACGGGCCAGCGCACCAGCTTCCAGATCGGTGTGGTGAGCCGCCAGACGAACAGCGCCACCAGGAACCAGGTGAGGTACCAGGGGTCCAGGAGGCTGAACTCGTAGGTGGGGTCGTCGTCCGCCCACCGCTTGAAGAGGGTGTAGGCCACCTCGAAGACCACATAGGGCACCGCCACACCGGTGATCAGCCGCCGCAGCCGGTCCGGACGCATGTCGAAACCGCGCGAGAAGTAGCCGGAGATCAGGATGAACGCCGGCATGTGGAAGCAGTAGACCGTCATGTACAGCGCCTCGGCGGTGCGGCTGTGGTCGGTCAGCGGCTCCCACGAGTGGCCCATCGCGACCAACACGATCGCGAGGTACTTCGCATTGTCGAAGAACGGGTCGCGCGGCTTGTCCTGCCCGGTACGGCCGGTGCCGGACGGCGCGGAGCCCGATGCGGTGGCCGGTGGCCGGTCCGATGGTGGGGAGTCCCGGGCGGAGGGGAGGGGAGAACGCTGGTTGCCGTGCGGGCGCAGGGTGATCATTACAGCCACGCCCCCTCGGAAGTGGGGGAGGGGAATGCGGACCGCACTGCACGTACAAGGGTGGGGGCAGCGTGGAACATTTGAGGCACGATAGCGCCGAGAAGTAATTCCGTAAAACCTGATCCCGCCTCCCTCTGCTTATCTGGCGATTCCCCTCTCGGCGTGTCGCGATCCCTGGACCTCGCGTCCTATATGTACCGGTTCGCAACGGTTATCTGGGGCATATGCCCCGTAAATGCCCGGAGTGGAATGTCCCATTCGATGCCGCTTTGTCGACTTGGCTACCCGCCCTGGAGGGAATGCCGTGGGAATCCTGGTGGAATTCCGTGGAAGATCAGGATTCCCGTGATGATGATCTTCGCGGTGCCTTCCGATTCACTTCGCCCGGGGTGCCGAATTGTGCGCGGCGTCACTTCGGCGGTGCCTGGTGTCGATCTTTCGGGCATTCGCTCGACCCGTCACCCGTGGTCGTCGAGATGGCCGACGATGGGCCACCTTCCCCCTGTGCGGGGCCAGTTGATGGCACGATGGTGCCTGGGGGGTGTACGCGGCCGTGCGCTTCCCGGACCGGTGAGACGTAGAGCGACCGCGAGGGTGGTTGATCAGTTGTGGCCATTTCCCTGTCATTGGTGCTGCTGGTGGGGGTCATCCTTGTGGTGATGGTCCGGCAGGGCCAGGTCAAGCCGGGCCCCGCGATCGTGGCCGCCCTCTTCGGCTTCCTGCTCGCCTCCACCGATATCGCTCCGGACATTCAGGACTTCCTGGACTCGCTCGCGAAGACCATCGGCGACATCAACCCCTGACCGGGCGCGTACCGGCCATCGGTCGGCGGTGTGCTCGGGGTGCCCGATATTCCGGCGCCACTTCGCGTACGCGAACGATGCGGACGCAAATGCCCGCGCCTCGTCGGCGTCCACGGTGTCCATGGCAGCCCGTCGGCGTGTCGCTCCGGGGTCTCCGGCACCGCGGACTGCCTCGGTCGCGCCGATGAATGAATACGTGCACCGATGCGCGAACGGCCGCACCGATTACATCCCGAACGCATGTGCCGATTTCCTGGATGGCCGCGGCGCGCACGGTCGCGTCGATACACGTACGGCCCGGCAGGGAATCCCCTGCCGGGCCGTACGTGGCGTCATGGAGCGGGCGACGGGAATCGAACCCGCGTAGCCAGTTTGGAAGACTGGGGCTCTACCATTGAGCTACGCCCGCACGCGCCGTGGATCGTCCTCGCACATGCGGTGACACCTCGGCACGGACTGCATCCTAGCGGGTCCGGCGGCGATCCCGCACACCCCGGCCCGCCAGCGGAAAAGCGGCAGCCAGGACGGTCTCCGGGCATGTACCCTACGTGTCGCACCGACGGGGTGTGGCGCAGCTTGGTAGCGCGTCCGCTTTGGGAGCGGAAGGTCGTCGGTTCGAATCCGGCCACCCCGACCATCCATCACGACACAATCCCACCCGATCTTCCAAGATCGCGTTGTGGGGGCGATCCTGCATGGCGTTACTATGCAAGCTGCGTGCCTGTGTCTGCCTACCGGGCGCGATCGGTCGAGTCGCTGAACCCCAGCCTCGGCAGAAATCCAGATGTCAGCCCCAAGGAGACCGAACCGTGAAGAGCGCCGTGGAGACCCTGAACCCGACCCGGGTTCGGCTCACTGTCGAGGTGCCCTTCGAGGAGCTCAAGCCCAGCCTCGACGCGGCGTACAAGAAGATCAACCAGCAGGTCAGCGTGCCGGGCTTCCGGAAGGGCAAGATCCCTGCCCGCGTCATCGACCAGCGGTTCGGTCGCGGCGCCGTGCTGGAGGAGGCCGTCAACGACGCGCTCCCGAAGTTCTACACCGAGGCCGTCAACGAGGGTGAGCTCAACCCGCTGGGCCAGCCCGAGGTGGACATCACCGAGCTGAAGGACAACGAGTCCCTGACCTTCACCGCCGAGGTGGACGTCCGCCCGGCCATCGAGATCCCGGACTACTCCGGCATCGAGGTCACCGTGGACGCCGTCGAGGTGTCGGACGAGGACGTCGAGAAGGCCGTCCAGCAGCTGCGTGACCGCTTCGCCACCACCTCCGTGGTCGAGCGCGCCGCCGCCGAGGGCGACGTCGTCACCGTGGACCTGGAGGCCAAGGTCGACGGCGAGGTCCTCGAGGACGGCGTGGCCAAGGGCGTCAGCTACACCATCGGCTCCGGTGAGCTGCTGGACGGCATCGACGCGGCCGTCACCGGCCTGGAGGCCGGCGGCTCCGCCACCTTCACCTCCGAGCTCAAGGGCGGCTCCGCCCAGGGCAAGGAGGCCGAGGTCACGGTGAACGTCACCGAGGTCAAGGCCCGCGAGCTGCCCGAGCTGGACGACGACTTCGCCCAGCTGGCCAGCGAGTTCGACACCCTCGACGAGCTGAAGGCGGACAGCCGCGACCGGCTGGAGCAGTCCCGCAAGTTCGAGCAGGCCACCCAGGCCCAGGAGAAGGTGCTCGACGCCCTCCTGGAGCTGGTCGAGGTCCCGCTCCCCGAGAAGCTTCTCGCGGACGAGATCCAGACCCGCAAGCACAACCTGGAGCACCACCAGCTCGGCCAGATGGGCCTGACCCTGGAGGCGTACCTCAAGATCCAGGAGAAGACCGCCGAGGAGTTCGACGCCGAGCTCAAGGAGCAGGCCGAGAAGGGCATCAAGACCCAGTTCGTCCTCGACGAGCTGGTCGGCAAGGAGAAGCTGTCGGTCGGCCAGGAGGAGCTCACCGAGCACCTGGTGCGCCGTGCGCAGTCCTCCGGCATGAGCCCGGACCAGTTCGCCCAGGCCGTGGTCGAGGGTGGCCAGGTCCCGATGCTGGTCGGCGAGGTCGCCCGCGGTAAGGCGCTGGCCGTGGTCGTCGAGGCCGCCAAGGTCACCGACACCAACGGCCAGGTCATCGACCTGGACGAGGACGAGGACGAGGAGTCCACCGAGGCGGCCGAGGCCACCGAGGAGTCCACCGACGCCGCCGCCGAGAAGTCCGAGGGCTGATCCCCGGCCGCGAGGCCAGGCCCTCATCCGGCCGTAGGAACGGGCCCGGACGCCAGTGCGCGTCCGGGCCCGTTCGCGGTCCCAAGGGCGCCCGGCGGCGCCGAACCTGCGCTCAGAGCGAACAGTTCCTGATGCGGGATGGCGCCCGCCCACCAGCGCGTTAGGGTCCGTAGATACGAGGGCAGGGGAGTCTCCGTACGCCCCCGGTATAGCCCGACGAAGATGCTGAGACGGCGCCCCGCCGTCAGAGACGAGCAGGTGGACACGTGACGATTCCGATGCCTTCCGCCGCCAGCGAGCCCAACCTCGGTGGCCTCGGCGACCAGGTCTACAACCGGCTGCTCAACGAGCGGATCATCTTCCTGGGGCAGCCGGTCGACGACGACATCGCCAACAAGATCACCGCGCAGCTGCTGCTGCTCGCGGCGGACCCGGACAAGGACATCTTCCTCTACATCAACTCTCCGGGCGGCTCGATCTCGGCCGGCATGGCGATCTACGACACCATGCAGTACATCAAGAACGACGTGGTCACCATCGCCATGGGCCTGGCCGCCTCGATGGGCCAGTTCCTGCTGAGCGCCGGCACCCCGGGCAAGCGCTTCGCGCTGCCCAACGCCGAGATCCTGATCCACCAGCCCTCCGCGGGCCTGGCGGGCTCCGCCTCGGACATCAAGATCCACGCCGAGCGGCTGCTGCACACCAAGAAGCGGATGGCGGAGCTGACCGCCTTCCACACCGGCCAGACCGTCGAGCAGATCACCCGCGACTCCGACCGCGACCGCTGGTTCTCCGCGGACGAGGCCAAGGAGTACGGCCTGATCGACGAGGTCATGACCACGGCCTCCGGAGTTCCGGGCGGGGGCGGCACCGGGGCGTGAGCCCGCGCCGAACCGCAGCCAAGCCCAGCCCACTGCTCAGACCAGGACGGTGAAGACCCAGATGAACAACATCCCCGGCGGCCCCCTCCGCACCCCGACGCAGACGCTCTACACCGGCCCCACCGCCGAGTCGCGCTACGTCGTGCCGCGCTTCGTGGAGCGCACCTCGCAGGGCGTCCGCGAGTACGACCCGTACGCCAAGCTGTTCGAAGAGCGCGTGATCTTCCTCGGGGTGCAGATCGACGACGCCTCGGCCAACGACGTCATGGCCCAGCTGCTGTGCCTGGAGTCGATGGACCCGGACCGCGACATCTCGATCTACATCAACTCGCCCGGCGGCTCGTTCACCGCGCTGACCGCCATCTACGACACGATGCAGTTCGTGAAGCCGGACATCCAGACCGTCTGCATGGGCCAGGCGGCCTCCGCCGCGGCCGTGCTGCTCGCCGCCGGCACGCCCGGCAAGCGGATGGCGCTGCCCAACGCGCGGGTGCTGATCCACCAGCCGTACAGCGAGACCGGTCGCGGCCAGGTCTCCGACCTGGAGATCGCGGCCAACGAGATCCTGCGGATGCGCTCGCAGTTGGAGGAGATGCTCGCCAAGCACTCCACCACGCCGATCGAGAAGATCCGCGACGACATCGAGCGCGACAAGATCCTGACGGCCGAGGAGTCCCTCGCCTACGGCCTGGTCGACCAGATCGTGTCGACCCGCAAGACCTCCGTCGGCCTGGGCTGACACACCTTTGACGTACCCCCTTGGACCGAGTCGGTCCAAGGGGGGCCCGCTCGGCGGGCCCGGCAAGGTACCTTCATAGGGGGCTGGGGGTCTGCCCCTGGCGAACAAGCAGAAACGCAGCGCAAGCACCCGGGTCCGCGGAGCAAGGCGGATCCCAGGCGAAGGGGAAGCACCTCGTGGCACGCATCGGTGACGGCGGCGACCTGCTCAAGTGCTCGTTCTGCGGGAAGAGCCAGAAGCAGGTGAAGAAGCTCATCGCAGGCCCCGGTGTGTACATCTGCGACGAGTGCATCGACCTCTGCAACGAGATCATCGAGGAGGAGCTCGCCGAGACCTCCGAGGTGCGCTGGGACGAGCTGCCCAAGCCGCGCGAGATCTACGAGTTCCTCGAGGGCTACGTGGTCGGCCAGGAGGCCGCCAAGAAGGCCCTGTCGGTGGCCGTCTACAACCACTACAAGCGGGTCCAGGCCGGGGAGAACGGCCACAAGGACGACGGCATCGAGCTGGCGAAGTCCAACATCCTGCTGCTGGGCCCCACCGGCTCCGGCAAGACGCTGCTGGCCCAGACCCTGGCCCGGATGCTCAACGTCCCCTTCGCCATCGCCGACGCCACCGCCCTCACCGAGGCGGGCTATGTCGGCGAGGACGTGGAGAACATCCTGCTGAAGCTGATCCAGGCCGCCGACTACGACGTCAAGAAGGCCGAGACCGGCATCATCTACATCGACGAGATCGACAAGGTCGCCCGCAAGAGCGAGAACCCGTCGATCACCCGCGATGTCTCCGGCGAGGGCGTGCAGCAGGCCCTGCTGAAGATCCTGGAGGGCACCACCGCCTCGGTCCCGCCGCAGGGCGGACGCAAGCACCCGCACCAGGAGTTCATCCAGATCGACACCACCAACGTGCTGTTCATCGTGGGCGGTGCGTTCGCGGGCCTGGAGAAGATCATCGAGTCGCGGGCCGGCGCCAAGGGCATCGGCTTCGGCGCCACCATCCGCTCCAAGCGCGAGATCGAGGCCAGCGACCAGTTCCAGGAGGTCATGCCGGAGGACCTGGTGAAGTTCGGGATGATCCCGGAGTTCATCGGCCGCCTCCCCGTCATCACCTCGGTGCACAACCTGGACCGCGCGGCCCTGCTCCAGATCCTGGTCGAGCCGCGGAACGCACTGGTCAAGCAGTACCAGCGGCTGTTCGAACTCGACGGTGTGGAGCTGGACTTCGACCGCCCGGCGCTGGAGGCCATCGCCGACCAGGCGATCCTGCGCGGCACCGGCGCCCGCGGGCTGCGCGCCATCATGGAGGAGGTCCTCCAGTCGGTGATGTACGAGGTGCCCTCCCGCAAGGACGTGGCCCGCGTGGTCATCACCGCCGACGCCGTGCACTCCAACGTCAACCCGACCCTGGTGCCGCGCACCCGCGGCGGCGACCCGGGCGAGCGGCACGAGAAGAGCGCCTGAGCGCGCCCCAGCACGAGGAAGGGCCTCGGGGATCTCCCCGAGGCCCTTTCGCATGTCCGCGGTCGGCTATGCGGACTGGCGGGCGTCCTTGTAGAGACCGGCGGTGACCTTGGCGAAGTCCGAGAGGTTCACGGCGTCCTCGCTGGTGTTGTCGACATTGAGGTCCAGCACCATTGCGGCATCCGTCTTCTCCGCCCAGACGCAGACGGCGGCGTAGTACTCGCCGTACATCTTCACCTTCTGGCAGTCCAGCACCGGGCCGTTGTCGCCGTTCGGCTTCAAGGTCTGGCGCTTGCCCAGCAGTTCGGCCGAGGGCTGCGAGTCGGTGAAGCCCTTGAAGATCGCGTCCTTGAGCTTCGCGGGGTCGCTGACGTCCCCGTACATCCCGGAGAAGGACAGCCCCGAACTGCTGTCGTCGCTGCGGGTGTAGCGGGCCAGGACCGAGGTGGCGCCCTCGGGCATGACGCCCTGCACGCTGGTGCCGTCGGCCTTGAGCGCCTTGGTGTCCTTGTCCAGCTCGTAGGTGTCCGAGTCGATGCTCTTCGGCGGCACCAGCTTGATCGCCTCGGCGTCGTCGCCACCGGTGAGCAGCACCGCGCCGACCACCGCGGCGGCGACCACGACCACCGTCGCCGAGGCGATGGCTATCACCTTGGTGCGGTCCTTGCGCGGGGCCGGGGCGCCGTCCGGGGGCGGCGGGAAGGCACCCGGCTGCTGCGGATAGCCGTAACCCGGCTGGCCCGGGGGCTGTTGCGGGTAGCCGTAGGCCTGCGGCGGGGTGGGCGGCTGCTGCCCGGGCTGCGCCGGCGGGTACCCGTAGCCGGGCTGCTGGGCCGGCGGATAGCCGTATCCCGGCTGCTGGGCGTACGGGTTGGGCGTCCCGGCGGGGGGCTGCTCGCCCCCGCCGTGCGGACCTGGCTGCCCGCCCCCGTACGGACCGGGCGGGGGCGGCGGCTGGTTGTAGCTCAATGGATCCCCTCGGGGCTCGCTGGTGCCGGTGGGTGCGTCCTACTGGGTCTGGGTGAGCGACTCCTTGCGGAACTTCGCGGTGAGAGCGGCCCCGTCCTGGATCGACTTGTTGGAGGTGGCGTTGACCAGGGCGATCTCACCGACCGTGCCCGGGTCGCCCCAGATGCAGAGCGGGAACTCCGTGGTCTGGGTGCCGGTCGAGGCGCTGACCGTGAAGAGCTGGCACTTCATGATCGTGCCGTCGAAGCCCGCCGGGTTGACCTTCTGCGGCTGGCCGACCGGCCTGATCTTGACGTTGGGGACCTTGGCGGAGCTCTCGGCCTCGGACTTGAAGGCCGAGTCCACCGCCAGCTCCGGGTTGGTCACATTGCCCCAGCTGCCGTTGAACTGCACATTGCCGCCGGACTCGGCGCCGGAGCCCTTGTAGGTGGCGGAGACCGGGTGCGGGCTCTCCAGGCCGGGGATCGCCTTCTGCTGGAGCTTCTCCGCCTCGGTCAGGTCGGTCTCGTCCTTGACCCCGTCGGCGTTGACGTTCCACACGCCGTCCAGCGCGGTCGGCGGGGTGAGCTTGTACTTCTTGGTGGCGGGCGCGGCGGGCGTCTGCTTGCCGTCGGAGCCCGGGGCGGTGACCTTCGGGTTGTCCTTGGCCTTCTCGTCCTTCTTGTCGTCACCGCCGCCGAGCAGCAGCACACCGCCGACGACCGCGGCGGCCACCACGGCCGCGACGGCCACGATGGCTATGGTCTTCTTCTTGTTGCCGCCACCCTGCGGGGGCATCGGCGGCTGCGGCTGGCTGTACCCGCCCGGCTGCATGGGCTGGCCGTAGGGATTCGGCTGACCGGACTGACCGGACTGACCGGGCTGCCCAGGCTGCCCCGGCAGGGGGTAGCCGGGCAGGGTGGGCTGGGCATAGGGGTTCGGCTGGCCGCCCTGCGGCGGCTGGGGCGGCTGCGGCGGCTGGCCGTACGGCCCCGGCTGCTGCGGCTGGCCGTAGGGGCCAGGCTGGTTGTAGCTCATGTCGGTCCTCGTGTTTCTCTGTGCGAGTGGCTGCTGTGGGGGGCTCGCGGCGCGCCGCGAATCCGGGCGTGGACGTGCCCGCGTTCCTGGGCTGGGGCCTGGATCCGGTGCGGCCCGCGGTGCAGAGCGGACCAGGGGCGGACGGGCGGCAGCTCGTCGGCGGGCTAACTTCCGGCGACCCGGACCTCCTTGCGGAGGTCGGCCGCGGCCTGGGCGGCCTGGGGCATGCCCTGAGCGGGCTGCTCGAAGAAGCTGACGGCGACGACGGTGCTCTCGTCGGACCAGACGCAGATCGGGGCGCTCGCACCGCTCTCGTGCTGCATGACCTGGCACTTGATCATGCCGTCGTCCATGCCGTTGGGATGCTGCTCGGTCGGCGTGCCGATCATTTTCGCGTCGGATTCGGAGGCGCCCTTGGTGAACTCGGAGAAGAAGGAGTCCAGGGACTGCTCCGGGTTCTGGAGTTGGCCGTAGGCGCCGAAGATCTGGAGCTTCTTGGTGCTGGTGGCGGTGTACTCCCCGGACACCCCGGTGGCGGGGCCCGAGATGCCGATGCTCTGCTTGTCCGCCTCGGAGAGGTTCTCGGTCGAGCCGCTGTCCTTGTCCAGCTTGTACACGCTGAGCACGGTCTGCGGGGTGGTCAGCTTGTACGACTGCGGGGGTGTGGTCGGGGGCTGGGTGG
>NZ_SRID01000191.1 GCF_004684805.1 Streptomyces palmae | reverse complement strand
GCCACGTGTACCCGTGACCCCGCCCGGCTCGCGGGTACCTGGACGCCCGGGCGGGCCGACCCGACGACACCTTCACCGCACACCCCTTCCGTGCGGCCGGCACGGCAGGGGTGAGTCCCCGCGCACGCGATGCGGCGGACCGCGGCCGAAGGTCCCGGTAGTCGAGGGCCACCGCCCCATGCGACCCGGACCCCGGCAGGCACGGCCCACACCTCCGACCGCCCGCCCACCACGCTTCACACTTCACACGCACAGCTCACGGGGGAGTCACGCTGATGACGGTTTCCGACGCCACGCCCAACCCGGCGAACCTGCCAGTCGCGGTCGTCGGAATCGCCTGCCGGCTCCCCGGAGCACCCGACGCCGCCGCCTTCTGGCAACTGCTCCGCGACGGCCGGGACGCCATCACCGACGTCCCCGCCGACCGCTGGCGTACCACCGGGTCCGCGACCGGTTCCGACGAGGCGCTGTTCGACCCGGACCCGACCGCCCCCGGCACCATCGCCACCCGTCGCGGCGGCTTCCTCGACCAGGAGCAGATCAGCCACTTCGACCCCGGCTTCTTCGGCATCTCGCCGCGCGAGGCCGCCGCCATGGACCCTCAGCAGCGGCTGATCCTGGAGCTGAGCTGGCACGCCCTGGAGGACGCCGGGATCCTGCCCGACCGACTCCAGGACAGCCGCACCGGCGTCGTGATGGGCGTCATCACCGACGACTACGCCACCCTCCAGCGGCGCGGCGACCTGGCGGCCCTCAACCGGCACAGCGTCACCGGGCTCCACCGCAGCATGATCGCCAACCGGGTCTCCTACACCCTGGGCCTGCGCGGACCCAGCCTCACCGTCGACGCCGGCCAGGCATCCGCCCTGGTCGCCGTCGAGACCGCCTGCGAGCAGCTGCGACGGGGCGAGACCACCCTGGCCCTCGCGGGCGGCGTCAACCTCAACCTGGCCCCGGAAGGCTCGGTCGCCCTCACCAAGTTCGGCGGACTCTCCCCGGACGGCACCTGCTACACCTTCGACGAACGCGCCAACGGCTACGTACGTGGCGAAGGCGCCGGCGTCGTCGTGCTCAAGCCCCTGCACGCGGCCCTCGCCGACGGCGACCCGATCTACTGCGTCATCCGCGGCGGGGCCGTCAACAACGACGGCGGCGGCGAGAACCTCACCACTCCCCACCAGCCCGCCCAGGAAGACGTCCTGCGGCGCGCCTACGAGAACGCCGGGGTGGACCCCGCCGTCGTCCAGTACGTCGAACTCCACGGCACCGGCACCAAGGCCGGCGACCCGGTGGAGGCCGGCGCCCTCGGCACCGTCCTCGGCGCCGCCCGCCCCGCCGACGCCCCGCTGCTGGTCGGCTCCGCCAAGACCAATGTGGGCCACCTGGAAGGCGCCGCAGGCATTGTCGGGCTGATCAAGGCCGCGCTCTGCCTCAGGCACCGGGAGTTCGTGCCCAGCCTCAACTTCCAGGCCCCCAACCCCCGGATCCCGCTGGACCGGCTGAACCTCCGGGTCAACACCCGGCTCGTCCCCTGGGACGAGCCCGCCGACCACCACCCCCGCACCGCCGGCGTCAGCGCCTTCGGCATGGGCGGCACCAACTGCCACCTGGTCCTCACCGAAGCCCCGGCGGCCCCCGAGGCGCCGGCCGCGTCGCCGGTGCCGGCGGAGGCTGGTGAGTCGGCGCTGCCGGTGGTGCCGTGGGTGGTGTCGGGCAAGTCGGCGGCCGCGCTGCGGGCGCAGGCGGAGCGGCTGGCGTCGTTCGTGGGCGAGCGGCCGGAGGTGCCGCTCGCGGATGTGGGCGTGTCCCTGGCACGGACCCGATCGGTGTTCGAGCACCGTGCGGTGGTGCTGGGTGCGGACCGGGCGGGGCTGCTGGAGAACCTGGCAGCGCTGGCCGAGGGTCGGGATGCCTCGGGTGTGGTGCGTGGTGTGGCGGGTGCGGGGGAGCGGTGTGTCTTCGTCTTCCCTGGTCAGGGTTCGCAGTGGGTGGGGATGGGTGCCGCGCTGCTGGACTCCTCGCCGGTGTTCGCCGAGCGGGTGGCGGAGTGTGCGGCGGCACTGAGCGCTTTCGTGGACTGGTCTTTGGTGGATGTGCTGCGGGGTGTGGAGGGTGCCGCCTCGTTGGAGCGGGTGGATGTGGTGCAGCCCGCGCTGTGGGCGGTGATGGTGTCGCTGGCGGAGGTCTGGCGCTCGTACGGGGTCGAGCCGGCGGGGGTGATCGGGCACTCGCAGGGTGAGATCGCGGCGGCGGCGGTCGCCGGGGCGCTCTCCCTGGAGGACGCGGCGCTGGTCGTCGCGCTGCGGTCGAAGGCGCTGTTGGCCCTGTCGGGTCTGGGCGGCATGGTGTCCGTGTCCCTGCCGCACGAGGCCGTATCCGAGCGGTTGGAGCGGTGGGGTGCGCGGCTGTCGGTGGCCGCGGTCAACGGAGCGTCGTCCGTGGTGGTCTCGGGTGATGTCGAGGCCCTGGAGGAGCTGTTGGCGGAGTGCGAGCGGGAGGAGATCCGGGCGCGCCGTATCCCGGTGGACTACGCCTCCCACTCGGCGCATGTGGAGCGGATCGAGGGCGAGCTGCGAGAGGTGCTGGCCGGGATCACCCCCCGTACCTCCACCGTGCCCTTCTACTCGACGGTGGCGGCCGAGGCGATCGACACGGCCGTCCTGGACGCCGACTACTGGTACCGCAACCTGCGGCAGACCGTTCGCTTCGACGAGACGGTGCGGGCGCTGCTGGCCGACGGGCATCAGGTCTTCATCGAGGCCAGCGCCCACCCGGTGCTGACGGTGGGGATCGAGCAGACCGCCGAGGACGCGGACGTACCGGCGACCGCGGTCGGCTCGCTGCGGCGCGAGGAGGGCGGCCTGGACCGCTTCCTCACCTCGCTGGCCGAGGCGCAGGTGGCCGGAGCGCCGGTGGACTGGGGCACGGTGTTCGAGGGCACGGGAGCCCGGCGTACGGCCCTGCCCGGCTATGCCTTCCAGCGCCGGCACTACTGGCTGGACCCGGCGGTCCCGGCGACCATCGGAACGGCGGGCAGGGCACCCGCCCACGACGCACCGGCCGAGACGGACCCCGAGCCGGAGCACGCGAGCGCCGCGCTGCGGCAGCGGCTGGAGCGGTTGAGCGCCGCCGAGCAGGATGAACACCTGCTGGACCTGGTACGTACCCAGGTCGCCATGGAACTGGGCTACCAGGGCTCGGACGCGGTCGACGCCAAGCGCACCTTCAAGGAACTGGGCTTCGACTCGCTGACCGCGGTGGAGTTCCGCAACCGACTGAACGCGGCCACCGGACTCCGGCTGGCGACCACCCTGCTCTTCGACTACCCGACACCCATCGCGCTGATCCGGCACATCCGGGAGACGCTGTTCGGCGGTGCCGCGGTGGATGGCGCCACCGACACATCGGCGCCGTCCGCCGGGGGCGAGGACGAGCCGATCGCCATCGTCGCGATGAGCTGCCGCTACCCGGGGGACATCCACTCGCCCGAGGACCTGTGGCGCCTCGTCGTCTCCGGTGGGGACGCCATCGCCGAGTTCCCCGCCGACCGTGGCTGGGACCTGGAGAACCTCTACGACGCGGACCCGGACGCTCCCGGCAGGACCTACGCCCGGGAGGGCGGGTTCCTCTACGACGCGGGGGAGTTCGACCCGGCCTTCTTCGGGATCTCGCCGCGTGAGGCGCTGGCCATGGACCCGCAGCAGCGGCTGCTGCTGGAGACGTCCTGGGAGGCGATCGAGCGGGCGGGCATCGACCCGGCCACCCTGCGCGGCAGCCAGACCGGCGTCTTCGTCGGAGCCATGTCCCAGGACTACGGCCCCCGTATGCACGATGCCTCCGAGGACCTCCAGGGCTACCTGCTCACCGGCAACACGGTCAGCGCCGCCTCCGGCCGTATCTCCTACACCTTCGGCTTCGAGGGCTCCGCCGTCACGGTGGACACGGCCTGCTCGTCCTCGCTGGTCGCCCTGCACCTGGCCGCGCAGGCGCTGCGGCAGGGGGAGTGCTCGCTGGCGCTGGCCGGCGGTGTCACGGTGATGTCCACCCCGGGTCTGTTCGTGGAGTTCAGCCGGCAGCGGGGGTTGGCGCCCGACGGCCGCTGCAAGCCGTTCGCGGCGGCGGCCGACGGCACCGGCTGGTCGGAAGGCGCGGGCATGCTGCTGCTGGAGCGGCTGTCCGACGCCCGGCGCAACGGACACCCGGTCCTGGCGGTGGTGCGTGGCTCCGCCGTGAACCAGGACGGCGCCAGCAACGGTCTGACGGCGCCGAACGGTCCCTCGCAGCAGCGGGTGATCCGGCAGGCGCTGGCCGCTGCCGGGGTGTCGGCGTCCGAGGTGGACGCGGTCGAGGCGCACGGTACAGGCACCACCCTGGGTGACCCGATCGAGGCGCAGGCGCTGCTGGCCACGTACGGCCAGGAGCGGGATGCCGATCAGCCCCTGTGGGTCGGCTCGGCCAAGTCGAACATCGGGCACGCGCAGGCCGCCGCCGGTGTGGCGGGCGTCATCAAGATGGTGCTGGCGATGCGGCACGGTGTGCTGCCGCAGACCCTGCACGTGGACCAGCCGTCCCCGCACGTGGACTGGTCGATGGGTGCGGTGGAACTGCTCACCGAGCAGCAGTCCTGGCCGGAGACCGGGCATCCGCGCCGCGCGGGTGTCTCCTCCTTCGGGATCAGCGGCACCAACGCCCATGTGGTGTTGGAGCAGGCGCCGGTCGAGTCGGTCGAGCCCGTCCAGGGAAGCGAGCCGGTGCCGGTGGCTGATGGGCTGGTGCCGTTGCCGTGGGTGCTGTCCGGTGTTTCGGAGGCGGGTCTGCGGGGGCAGGCGGCGCGTCTGCTGGAGCGTGTCGAGGCCGATGCCGAGGTGTCGGTGGGCGATGTGGCGTATGCGCTGGTGAGTACGCGTTCGCGGTTCGAGCATCGTGCGGTGGTGCTGGCCGCGGATGTGGCCGGTTTCGCGGCGGGGCTGGCTGGTCTGGCTGCTGGTGAGCCGTTGGCCGGTGGTGTGGTCCGGGGTGCGGTGTCGTCGGGTAAGTCGGCGGTGCTGTTCTCGGGGCAGGGCAGCCAGCGGCCCGGGATGGGTCGTGAGCTGTATGCGGCCTATCCGGTGTTCGCGGATGCCTTTGACGCGGTGTGCGCTCGGTTCGATGGTGTGCTGGGGCGGTCGCTGCGGGAGGTGGTGTTCGCGGAGGCGGGCACCGAGGACGCCGAGCTGTTGAACCAGACGGCGTTTACGCAGTGTGGTCTGTTCGCGCTGGAGGTGGCCCTGTTCCGGCTGGTGGAGTCCTGGGGGGTTCGTCCGGACTTCGTGGGCGGGCATTCGATCGGCGAGTTGGCTGCCGCGCATGTGGCGGGCGTCTTGTCGCTGGATGACGCGTGTGTGCTGGTGGGGGCGCGTGGTCGGTTGATGCAGGCGTTGCCGGCTGGTGGTGCGATGGTGGCGGTGCAGGCTGCTGAGGCTGATGTTCTGCCGTTGCTGGTGGGGCGTGAGGCCGAGGTGGGTATCGCGGCTGTCAACGGTCCGGTGTCGGTGGTGCTGTCCGGCGTTGAGACCGCTGTCCTTGAGGTCGCTGAGAAGCTTGCGGCTTCCGGTGTGAAGACCAAGCGGCTGCGGGTGTCGCATGCGTTCCATTCGCCGTTGATGGAGCCGATGTTGGCGGAGTTCGCGGCGGTGGCCGAGGGGTTGTCGTATGCGGCCCCGTCGATCCCGGTGGTCTCGAATGTCACTGGCGAGATCGCCTCCGCTGAGGAGCTGTGCTCGCCCGGGTACTGGGTGCGGCATGTGCGGGAGGCTGTGAGGTTCGCGGCGGGTGTCGAGGCGTTGGCGGGTGCCGGGGCTTCGATGTTCCTGGAGCTGGGTCCGGATGGAGTGCTGTCCGCGATGGGCCAGGACTCCTTGCCCGAGGCGGTGTTCGCGCCCGCGCTGCGTGCGGACCGTGAGGAGGTCCAGGCACTGTCCGAGGCGCTTGCCCAGGTCTTTGTGCGGGGTGCCGTAGTGGACTGGGTTGAGGTGCTGCGTGCTGCTGGGGTGTGGGGTCGGCGGGTCGAGTTGCCGACCTACGCCTTCCAGCGGGAGCGGTTCTGGTTGGAGCCGGTGGCGGTCTCGGCGGATCGTGGTGAGGCGGTGGATGCCGGGTTCTGGGATGCGGTGGAGCGTGGGGATCTTCCCGCGTTGGCCGACACCTTGGCGTTGGACGGGGCTGCTGAGGCGGGTGAGTCGCTGGCGGCGGTGTTGCCGGTGCTGTCGGCCTGGCGTCGGCAGAGTCGGGAGCGTTCCCGGGTGGAGGGCTGGCGCTACCGCACCAGTTGGTCGCCGGTGGCCGAGGCGAACGCGGGTGCCGCGCTGTCCGGGCGCTGGCTGGTGGCCGTACCGGCCGGGCTCGCCGAGGACACGTGGGTCGACGCCTGCCTGCGGGAGCTGGGCAACGAGGGCGCCGAGCTGACGCGTGTGGAACTGGCCATTGCCGATCGCGCACGCCAGGCAGACGCGTTGCGTCAGGCCGAGGAGGGCGCAGGCGCGCCCTTCGACGGGGTGCTGTCGCTGCTGGGGCTGGCCGAGGACCGTATCGAGGGGCTCTCCTCGGTGCCCTCCGGCCTGGCACTGACGCTGAGCCTGGTGCAGGCGCTGGGCGACAGCGGGATCGAGGCTCGGCTGTGGTGCGTCACCCGGGGAGCGGTGACGACCGGGGCGGCGGATCCACTGCGCAGCACGGTTCAGGCGGCGTTGTGGGGCATGGGCCGGGTGGCGGCCCTGGAGTACGCGGACCGCTGGGGCGGTCTCGTGGACCTGCCCGAGACCTTGGACGCGCGCATCGTGGGCCGGCTGGCCGCCGTGCTCGATGGTGCGACCGGCGAGGACCAGTTGGCCGTACGCCCCTCCGGCGTCCTGGCGCGGCGGCTGGTTCGCGCGGCGTCCGCTCAGCCGACGGAGGCCTGGCGTCCGTCGGGGAGTGTGCTGGTCACGGGTGGTACGGGTGCGCTCGGCGGACATGTGGCCCGGTGGTTGGCGCATGCCGGTGCCGAGCACTTGGTGCTGGTGAGCCGCAGTGGCCCGGCCGCCGAGGGTGCGGAGGAGTTGCGGGCCGAGCTGTCCGAGCTGGGTGCCCGGGTGACGGTCGCGGCCTGTGATGTGGGTGATCGGGAGGCGTTGGCCGGGGTGCTGGCCCGTATTCCGGCGGAGTTCCCGCTGACCGGGGTGGTGCACACCGCGGGCGTGCTGGATGACGGTGTTCTGGACGCGATGACGCCGGAGCGCTTCGAGACGGTGCTGCGGTCCAAGGCGGAGGCGGCTCGGCATCTGGACGAGCTGACCCGTGAGATGGACCTCTCGGCGTTCGTGCTCTTCTCGTCCTTCTCGGGGACGGTCGGGGCTGCTGGGCAGGCGAACTACGCGGCTGCCAACGCCTATCTGGACGCGTTGGCCGAGCAGCGTCGGGCCGCGGGTCTGCCCGCGACCTCGGTCGCCTGGGGCCCCTGGGCCGAGGGCGGCATGGCGGACGCCGTGGCGGACCGGTGGCGTCGGCACGGCCTGCCCGCCCTGGACCCGGCGGCAGCGCTGCTCGCCCTGGGCCAGGTCGTCGGGCAGCCGCATGCCGCTCCGGTGATCGCGGACGTGGATTGGGAGCGGTTCGCGGAGACCTTCGGAGATGGCGCGCCCCACCGACTGCTGGACGCACTCCTGCCCACCACGCGGCAGCAGCCCACCTCGGCCGAGGACGGGGGACCGGCCTCCGCGCTGCGTCAGCGCCTGGCCGGGCTCTCGTCCGCCGAGCAGGAACGCACACTGCTGGAACTGGTGCGGGGCCAGGTGGCCGCCGTGCTGGGCCACGCGAAGGCGGAAACGGTGGACACCGGCCGGGCCTTCAAGGAGCTCGGCTTCGACTCGCTGGCCGCCGTCACCCTGCGGAACCGCCTGAACGCCGCCACCGGCCTGCGCCTGCCGAGCACCCTGCTCTTCGACCACCCGACGGTGGTCGCGGTGGCCCGGCAGCTGCGTACCGAGGTGCTGGGCGCGTACGGCGACGAGCGCGCGTCGGCCGTCACCTCGGCGGTGACCCTGGGGGCATCGCCCAGCGGCCAGGCTGGGGACGAGCCAGTGGCCATCGTGGCGATGAGCTGCCGCTTCCCCGGGGACGTCCGTACCCCCGAGGAGCTGTGGCAGCTCCTGGTCTCCGGCCGGGACACCCTGACCGGCTTCCCCGAGGACCGGGGCTGGGCCCTGGAATCCCTCTACGACGCGGACCCTGACCGGCCCGGCACGAGCTATGTGACCGAGGGGGCCTTCCTCCGCGACGCCGGCGACTTCGACCCGGGCTTCTTCGGCATCTCGCCGCGCGAGGCCGCTTCGATGGACCCGCAGCAGCGGTTGCTGCTGGAGACCAGCTGGGAACTGTTCGAACGGGCCGGAATCGACCCCGAGGCCCTGCGCGGCAGCCAGACCGGCGTCTTCGTGGGCAGCAACGGCCAGGACTACGGCAACAACCTGCGGCAGACGCCGGACGGTGCCGAGGGCTACCTGGTGACCAGCAGCGCGGCCAGTGTCGTATCGGGCCGCATCTCCTACACCTTCGGTCTTGAGGGCCCGGCCGTCACCGTGGACACCGCCTGCTCCTCCTCGTTGGTGGCCCTGCACCTGGCCGCCCAGGCGCTGCGGCAGGGCGAGTGCTCGCTGGCGCTGGCCGGTGGTGTCACGGTGATGTCCACACCCGAGCTGTTCGTGGAGTTCAGCCGGCAGCGGGGGCTGGCGGCCGATGGCCGCTGCAAGCCGTTCGCGGCGGCGGCCGACGGCACCGGCTGGGGCGAGGGCGTCGGCGTACTGCTGCTGGAGCGGCTGTCCGACGCCCAGCGCAACGGCCACCAGATCCTGGCGGTGGTGCGCGGCACCGCCGTCAACCAGGACGGCGCCAGCAACGGTCTGACGGCTCCGAACGGCCCGTCCCAGCAGCGGGTGATCCGCCAGGCTCTGGCGGCGGCCGGTGTGTCGGCCGCCGAGGTGGATGCGGTGGAGGCGCACGGCACCGGCACCAAGCTGGGTGACCCGATCGAGGCGCAGGCGCTGCTGGCCACCTATGGCCAGGACCGTCCCGAGGACCAGCCGCTGCTGCTGGGCTCGGTGAAGTCCAACATCGGGCACACCCAGGCCGCTGCTGGTGTGGCGGGTGTGATCAAGATGGTGTTGGCGATGCGGCATGGTGTGCTGCCGGAGTCGCTGCACGTGGATGAGCCCTCGCCGCATGTCGACTGGTCGGCGGGTGCCGTCCGGCTGCTGACCGAGGCCACCCCCTGGCCGGAGACCGACCGGCCTCGCCGATCGGGTGTCTCTTCCTTCGGCGTCAGCGGCACCAACGCGCATGTGGTGCTGGAGCAGGCCCCGGTGGTGAAGGCGGCCGAGAGTGGCGCCGGTGACTCGGTGCTGCCGGTGGTGCCGTGGCTGGTGTCGGGCAAGACGGAAACCGCTCTCCGGGCCCAGGCCGAGCGGCTGCTGTCTTTCGTGGGTGAGCGTCCGGAGGTGTCGGCGGCAGACATTGGGCATTCTCTGGTGGCGACCCGGGCCGCCTTCGAGCACCGTGCGGTGGTGCTGGGTGCGGACCGTGCCGGGCTGCTGGAGAACCTGGCAGCGCTGGCCGAGGGTCGGGATGCCTCGGGTGTGGTGCGTGGTGTGGCGGGTGCGGGGGAGCGGTGTGTCTTCGTCTTCCCCGGTCAGGGTTCGCAGTGGGTGGGGATGGGTGCCGCGCTGCTGGACGCGTCCCCGGCCTTTGCCGAGCGGGTGGCGGAGTGCGCTGCGGCGTTGAGCCGGTTCGTGGACTGGTCGTTGGTGGATGTGCTGCGGGGTGTGGAGGGTGCCGCCTCGTTGGAGCGGGTGGATGTGGTGCAGCCCGCGTTGTGGGCGGTGATGGTGTCGCTGGCGGAGGTGTGGCGCTCGTATGGGGTCGAGCCGGCGGGGGTGATCGGGCACTCGCAGGGTGAGATCGCGGCGGCGGCGGTCGCCGGGGCGCTCTCCCTGGAGGACGCGGCCAAGGTCGTCGCGCTGCGGTCCAAGGCGCTGTTGGCCCTCTCCGGTCTGGGCGGCATGGTGTCCGTGTCCCTGCCGCACGAGGCCGTATCCGAGCGGTTGGAGCGGTGGGGTGCGCGGCTGTCGGTGGCCGCGGTCAACGGCGCGTCCTCGGTGGTGGTCTCGGGTGATGTCGAGGCCCTGGACGAGCTGCTGGCGGAGTGCGAGCGGGAGGAGCTCCGGGCCCGTCGCATCCCCGTCGACTACGCCTCGCACTCGGCGCATGTGGAGCGGATCGAGGGCGAGTTGCGGCAGGTGCTGGCCGGGATTACTCCGCGTACCTCCACCGTGCCCTTCTACTCGACGGTGGCGGCCGAGGCGATCGACACGGCCGTATTGGACGCCGACTACTGGTACCGGAACCTGCGGCAAACCGTTCGCTTCGACGAGACGGTGCGGGCGCTGCTGGCCGACGGGCATCAGGTCTTCATCGAGGCCAGCGCCCACCCGGTGCTGACGGTGGGGATCGAGCAGACCGCCGAGGACGCGGACGTACCGGCGACCGCGGTCGGCTCGCTGCGCCGCGAGGAGGGCGGCCTGGACCGCTTCCTCACCTCGTTGGCCGAGGCGTACACCGCCGGTGCCCCCGTGGACTGGCGGAAGGCATTCGAAGGCAGCAGTGCGCGGCCGGTCGAGCTGCCGACCTACGCCTTCCAGCGGCAGCGGTACTGGGTGCATCCCACCCCGGCCGCCGGTGACATGGGGGCCGCTGGGCTGGGCTCGGCGGATCATCCGCTGCTGGGTGGTGCGGTGGCGTTGCCGGAGTCGGATGGCTATCTGTTCACGGGGCGGTTGTCGCTGCGTTCGCACGGTTGGTTGGCCGATCACGCGGTGCTCGGGCGGGTGTTGCTGCCGGGGACGGCGTTCGTGGAGCTGGCGTTGCGGGCGGGGGACGCGGTCGGCTGCGACCGGGTGGCCGAGCTGACGCTGGAGGCGCCACTGGTGCTTCCGGAGCAGGGCGCGGTCCAGCTCCAGGTGGCGGTCGGTGGGCCGGAGGACGCCTCGGGGCGTCGTGCGGTGAGCGTGTACTCCCGTACCGAGGGCGGTGTCGACCCACGGGAGTCGGGCCAGGGGGCCGAGCAGGCGTGGACGCGGCATGCGAAGGGTGTTCTGGACTCCGCCGGGCAGGTAGCCGCGCCCGAGTCCCTGGTGGTGTGGCCGCCGGTGGGTGCCGAGGTGGTGGAGCGGTCGGGGTTCTATGAGCGGTTGGCCGGGATGGGCCTTGGGTACGGGCCGGTGTTCCGGGGGCTGGGTTCGGTGTGGCGGCGTGGGGACGAGGTGTTCGCCGAGGTGGCGTTGCCGGAGTCGGAGCGTGCCGAGGCGGGTCGGTTCGGGGTGCATCCGGCGCTGTTGGACGCCGCCCTCCACGCCGGCCTGGGCACCGTCTTCGGGGCGTTGGACCAGGTGCGGCTGCCCTTCGCCTGGAGCGGGGTCACCCTGCACGCCACCGGTGCGTCCACGCTGCGGGTGCGGCTGGCCGCGTCGGGCGGCGACGCGGTGTCGGTGCTGGTGGCGGACCAGGCCGGGACGCCGGTGGCCTGGGCGGACTCCTTGGTGACGCGTCCGGTCTCGGCCGATCAGCTCGGCGCCGGCGGCCCGGCCGCCGAGTCGCTGTTCCGGGTGGACTGGGTGAAGGCCGCGGTGGACGGTCGGGTGCCGGGCTCGCTCGGCCCGGTCGCGGTGCTCGGGGACGAGGACGTCCTGGGGCTGTCCGCCCTGCTCGCCTCGGCGGGGGCCGAGGTGGCGTCGTACCGGGACCTGGCGGCGCTCGGCCGCTCGGTGGAGGCCGGCGGGGTACCGCCCGAGCTGGTCTTCGTGCCCTTCGCCCCGGCGGGCGGCGACGATCTGCCGGGTGCGGCGCGCACCGCCGCGTACCGCGCGCTGGATGTGCTCCAGGCGTGGCTGGCCGACGGCCGGCTGCCGGACTCCCGGCTGGTCCTGGTGACCCGCCGGGCGGTGGCCGCCGCGGCCGGTGAGCAGGTCGACGACCCGGCATCGGCCACCGTGTGGGGCCTCAGCCGCTCGGCGCAGTCGGAGAACCCGGACCGCTTCCTGCTGCTCGACCTGGACCGGCGCGACCCGTCCGCCGATGTCCTCGCCCTGGCCCTGAGCACCGGCGAGCCGCAGACCGCGGTGCGCGAGGACGGGGTGCTGGTGCCCAGGCTCGCCAAGGGCGGTGCGCCGTCCGTGCTGGCGGTGCCGGCCGAGTCCTGTGCCTGGCGGCTGGAGCCCGGCGCCGACGGCACCCTGGAGGGTCTGCGGCTGGTCGACTCGCCGGCGGACGCGACCGAGTTGGGCGAGTACCAGGTGCGGTTGGCGGTGCGGGCCACCGGGGTGAACTTCCGGGATGTGCTGATCTCGCTGGGGATGTACCCGGACCAGGCCGAGCTGGGCGGTGAGGGTGCCGGTGTGGTGGTCGAGGTCGGTCCCGGGGTGTCCGGGCTGGCCGTGGGCGACCGGGTAATGGGCCTGCTGTCCGGTGGTTTCGGCCCGTTGGTGGTCGCCGATGCCCGGATGCTGGTGCGGATGCCGGAGGGCTGGACCTTCGCCCAGGCGGCCTCCGTACCCGCCGTGTTCACCACCGCGATGTATGCCTTGCGTGATCTGGCTGGGGTGCGGGCTGGGGAGTCGTTGTTGGTGCATGCGGCTGCTGGTGGTGTGGGGATGGCGGCGGTGCAGTTGGCGCGGGCGTGGGGTGTGGAGGTGTTCGCGACGGCGAGTCCGTCGAAGTGGGGTGTGGTGCGGGCGTTGGGTGTGGATGAGGGGCGGG
>NZ_SRID01000190.1 GCF_004684805.1 Streptomyces palmae | reverse complement strand
GGCGCAGGTGGTGGGAGGGTGCGCGGGGTCATGGGGCGCGAAAGCCGGTCGGCGGCACGGGAGCCGACCGGCGGCGCCGGGCCCCGCAGTGCGACCACCCGGGGCCACCCGATCGCACGCGAACCGATCGCTGACGGCGGCTCGGGGCCCGCTCGTCCGGGGCCGTCCCGGTCGACCAGGGAACCCCTGTCGACGGCGACCTCAGCCGATCTCCAGTCACGCGGGCCCGACGGGTCGACTACTGGGCGTACCGGTACCGATACGGGCCTGACCTGCGCGGACGCGCTCCCGCGCAGTGGTCCGTTCCACCCCGCGCACCGGGGCGATACATGGCTGTGCCAGCTAATATGTTCGGGCAATAACCAACCCAACTCTGTCTGACGCAGAGCTGGCGCGACCGCACGGCGGCCGAGGTTCCCCCGTTCGAGGGCGACCGGTCCGGTATCTACCACGGTCCCGCGCGAGAGGACAGCTCTCGGCGCGCTCCGTGGAGACCCCTGGCGAGTGCGCTACCAGACGGCGGAAAGGCCCGGCCGTGGCATCCACGGTCACCACGCACCACGACGATCACCCGCCGGCCGCAGGACCCGAAGGTCCCGCCTCCGGCACCGCCACCCAGCCCGACGCCTCCGGGGGGACCCGCCCCGGCTACGGTGCGCTGCTGCGCACCAAGGGCGCCTGGAGCTTCGTCCTCCCCGGCTTCCTGGCCCGGCAGCCGTTCGCCATGCTCACCATCGGCATCGTGCTGCTGGTGCAGCACACCACCGGCTCGTACGGCGCTGCCGGCACCGTGTCGGCGACCGCCGGTGTGGCGATGGCGCTGTGCGCGCCCCAGAGCGGCAAGCTGGCCGACCGCTTCGGGCAGGGCGCCGTCCTGCTGCCCGGCGTGCTGCTGCACGCGAGCGCCATCGCGCTGCTGACCGCGCTGGCCCTGCTGCACGCCCCGCTGTGGGCGCTGTGCCTGGCCGCCGTGCCGGCCGGTGCCTCGGTGCCGCAGATCGGCCCGATGGTGCGGGCCCGCTGGGCGGCACGGCTTGAGGGCTCGCCGCTGATGACCACGGCCGCCGCCTTCGAGTCGGTCACCGACGAGTTCACCTTCGTGGTGGGGCCGGTGCTGGCCACCGCGCTGTGCACCGGAGTGCACCCGGCGGCCGGACTGATCACCGAGGCCACGCTGACGCTGTTCGGCGGCCTGCTCTTCGCCTCGCAGCGTGGCACCCAGCCGCAGCCCTCCCGCGAGGCCGGCTCTTCCGCCGCCGCGGGCGATTCCGGACGCGCCGCCTCGGCCCTCTCGATTCCGGGCGTACGGGCACTGGCCGCCGCGTTCCTGGGCATCGGCGCGGTCTTCGGCGGTATGCAGGTCTCGCTGACAGCGTTCACCGAGGACATCGGCCAGCCGGGCATCAACGGCCTGCTGTACGGGATCTTCGCGGCCGGCAACATGCTGGCCGGTGTCGCCTGCGGTGCCATCCACTGGCGGCGCAGCCCGCAGCACCGACTGCTGATCGCCTACCCGCTGCTCACCCTGGCCACCGCCCCGCTGTGGGCGGCCCACTCGGTGCCGTTGCTGGGCCTCTTCGGACTGCTGGTGGGGCTGTGCGTGGCACCGTCGCTGATCAATGGATACACGCTGGTGGACACATTGGTGCCGGCCACCGCTCGGACGGAGGCGTTCACCTGGCTGACGGGGGCTGTCGCACTGGGCCAGGCGGCTGCCGCGACCACGGCCGGCCGACTGGCTGACAGCTTCGGCCCAAGCGCCGGTTTCCTGGTCCCACTGGGCGGTACGAGCCTGGCGCTGCTGACCCTGCTGTCGCTGCGCGGACGGCTGTCCCCGGCCCCGACGGGGCAGGAGGCCACACGTGGAGTCGGTCACCGTACGGCCCTTCCGGTGGACTGACAGGCCGGAATACTGCACTATGGAGCGTCGTTAGCACTCATCGAGTGAGAGTGCCAGGAGGAGCAAGTGCCGACCTATCAGTACCAGTGCACCGAGTGCGGCGAGGGCCTCGAGGCGGTGCAGAAGTTCACCGATGACGCGCTGACCGAGTGCCCCAACTGCAAGGGACGCCTGAAGAAGGTGTTCTCGGCGGTCGGCATCGTCTTCAAGGGCTCCGGCTTCTACCGGAACGACAGCCGTGGCGCGTCGTCCAGCAGCAGCCCGGCCAAGCCCGCGGCCAAGAGCGACAGCGGCTCGTCCTCGACGACCTCCGCCACGTCGACGTCTTCGTCGTCCACCAGTTCCACCTCCACGGGCAGCGCCAGCTCGGCCGCCTGACCTCCGCACTTCACGGCCCCCGTTCCCGCCTCGCGCGGGGGCGGGGGCTGCCGCGTGCCGCCCCGGTGTCCGCCCTTGGCGTCCCGCCCTGGCATTCAGGCCCCGACGAGTCCAGCTGGGGCCGCCCCTCTCCCTCTCCGAGGCCGTTAGGGTGAGCGATATGGTCGAGACGAGCGGTGCGCAGGCGGACATAGGGATCATCGGCGGTTCGGGGTTCTACTCCTTCCTCGACGATGTGATCGAGATCACCGTGGAGACCCCCTACGGCCCGCCGAGCGACTCCCTCTTCCTCGGTGAGGTCGCCGGACGCCGGGTGGCCTTCCTCCCCCGGCACGGCCGCAAGCACCATCTGCCGCCGCACCGCATCAACTACCGGGCCAACCTGTGGGCCCTGCGCTCGCTGGGCGTGCGACAGGTGCTCGGGCCCTGCGCGGTGGGCGGCCTGCGCCCCGAATACGGTCCGGGCACCCTGCTCATTCCGGACCAGTTGGTGGACCGGACCAAGAACCGCGTCCAGACCTACTTCGACGGCGAGCCGCTGCCCGGGGGCCAGATACCCAACGTGGTGCATGTGGCCTTCGCCGACCCGTACTGCCCCACCGGTCGCAAGGCGGCGATCTCGGCGGCCCGCAAGCGCGATTGGGAGCCGGTGGACGGCGGCACCCTGGTGGTGGTCGAGGGGCCGCGCTTCTCCACCCGCGCCGAGTCGGTGTGGCATGCCTCGCAGGGCTGGTCGGTGGTCGGCATGACGGGCCACCCGGAGGCGATCCTCGCCCGCGAGCTGGAACTCTGCTACACATCGCTGACCCTGGTCACGGACCTGGACGCGGGTACCGAAGCAGGCGATGGCGTGTCCCACTCGGAGGTCATGCGGGTCTTCGCGCAGAACGTGGACCGGCTGCGCGAGGTCCTCTTCGACACCATCCGGGAACTGCCCGACACTCAGGCCCGGGACTGCCTGTGCACCACCGCGCACGACGGCTGGAACCCCGGGATCGACCTGCCCTGACGCGGTGGCGCGAGATCGCCCGCTTCGCGCGGCGGCACGGGCCACGATGCCACTCATCACACCGAGCAGCGCGGTAACGCAACGTAAGAACACCATGCCCATCACACTGCCGTACGCCACCACTCCGCGGAGGCACGGCAGTGTGATTGCACCTGCACGGGTGGCCCGTTTATCCACAACCGGCGGGTAGCACACAGGCCCCCACGAGATCCGTGGCCAGCGTGCACGCTGAGGGAACCGACGAACCGGCTTCGGCCCTCAGCGACAGGCGGTGCAGCCCCCATGTCTTCGCACCCTCTCCTCCCTCTCCCCTCTCTCCCCTCTCTCCCCCCTCTCCTTTCCGCGCCCTCCGCACCCTCAACGCACTCCGCGGCGCCCTCGGATCTCCCCGGGTCCCCCGCCTCTCCCACGGTCCCCACGACGGTCCCTTCCTGGGCCACCGCTCCCCCGTGTCCCAGCCCAGGAAGCCCAGCCGGCTCCGGACCACCCACTTCGGGAGGCCTGAGCGCCGCGGCGCGCCCCACCCCGGGCAGCCCGCCCGATCCAGCGTTACCTACCCCAGGAGCCCTCACCGGTTCAGCGCTGCCCACCCCAGGAAGCCTGACCGGTGCGGCGGCGTACCTCACTTCGGAAAGCCCGCCTGGCTCGGGGCCACCAGCCCCAGGGAGCACACCCGGCTTGGGGCCACCAGCCTCAGGGAGCACACCCGGCTTGGCGCCGCCGATCCGCTCGGCACCACCCAACCGCGCGGTGCCGGAGTTCGCCCCGGTGCGGGTACACGGGCGGCATCGGTACCGGCTGCGGCGCTGGATGTCCGGGCCTCGGGCGGCGCTCGCCCTGGCCCTGGCCGCGACCGGCACCATGCTGGTGGTCGGCCTACCCGCCGCCGGCGATGAGGATCGGGGCCGCACCCGAGGCCAGGCCACCTCACCAGCGGCCGGCGCGGCCCCGACCACAACCGAAGGCAAGAACGCGGCTGCTCGGATGCCCAGCACATCCACCCCACGCGCCGCCGCCGAGACCGTCTCGGCCCCGGTGCGGATCGCCGACGCGGCTTCGGTGCGGCTGCTGCGGCCAGGGGACCGGGTGGACGTACTGGCCGCTGCCGATAGCGGCGGGGCTTCGAAGGCCCGTGTGGTGGCACGGGCGGCACGCGTCGTACGGCTGCCCGGGGAGCCGTCCGGGGCCGACATGGCCGACATGGCCGACGGCGGCGGTGCGCTGATCGTGCTCGCGGTCCCGCGGCCGACCGCCACCGCACTGGTGGGCGCATCGGCCAACGCACGACTGGCGGTGACCCTGTGCTGAGTGCCCTCCAGGCCGCGTCGGCTGCTTTCCGGGGCTTGTCTACCGCCCTGCGGATCTTGGCGCGTTCTCCTCGCGACAGCGCATGCTCAGACCAGGGCGGTCAGGATCGGGCTGTCGTGCGAGCCCTGCGACGCTTCGGTCGACAAACGCGGCGCGGCCTCCACGCTTCCGAGGCGAGGGGCCTGCCACGGACTTCGGAGTCCGAGTCCGGGCGGCGGGCCGTTGTCACAGGTGGTGCGGCGGCTTCTCGTCCAGGAAGCGGGAGAGGTCGGCGGCGCCATCGGCGCCGCCGGGGGCCCGCTCGCCCCACCCACGGTCCGTATCGTCCGCTGACTGCTGTGCGAGCGGATCATCGAAGATCAGTGCTGTCGACGGATCGCGCGGTCCAGGGGCGGGGGCGGTACTCATACCTCCAGGGTACGAGCTCCCCCGACGGGCCCCCGGGAGGTGTGCCCGCAGGACGCCACCGGTCCGTTGCCGCCCAACGCCTCGTGCCACCACAGGTCGCGGCCGGGCGTCCACGGCACCGGGCGGGACACCCGGTGCACCACCAGCACGTTCCGCACCTCGGGGCAGCCCTCCACCGCGCGGTCCGCCAGCGCCTTGAGCGCCCGCGTCTCACCGGCCCGCAGGTCGCCATCGGCCGTGATCAGCACCCGGGCTCCCGACTCCCTCAGATGCTCGCGGAGCTCATGCGCCCGCAGCCCCACCGGCATGCTGCACCGCACCGCGTCGATCCGTCCGCAGGCAAGCGTGGCGATCACGGACTCGGGGACGAGCGGCAAATGCACCGCCACCCGGTCCCCGGCCCGCACCCCGAGCCGGACCAACGCTTCGGCCGCACAAGCTGCCTGGTCCAGCAGCTCGCCGTGCGTCAGCTCCTCGGTGCGGTCCGGCTCGCTTATCCAGCGCAACGCCACCCGGCGGATCTGGCGGGTAGTGGCACCGAGGGTGTGCAGCCTGTCCGTCCGAGCGGTACGGGCCACATTGATGTTCGTTCGGACGGAGTCAGTCTGCATGCCGATCAGGCTGGCGCACCGGCATCAACGTCGAGTCAACGTCTGCTATACGTCGCGGAGAGTCGCCCGATAGTCGATCATTGCCCCCAAGGCAGACATACCTCTCGACACCGCATGGCATGGTCGGCCCGCGTCACCGCTGACGGCCCACCCGATGCGCCGGAGAAGGGCACCCGCGTCCATGGCCGACGAGCACACCCTCGGCACCGGGCACGCCCGCCCCGCCACCCCGCTGCGCCGGATGACCGCACGGGACCGTACCGAACTCCACCGCGCCGCCACCCCGCTGGAGCTGTTCTTCGACCTGTGCTTCGTGGTCGCGGTGGCTCAGGCGGGCCTGCAGCTGGTGCACAAGGTGGCCGAGGGGCACCCCGGCCTCGGAGTCGCAGACTACGCGATGCTGTTCTTTGCCGTGTGGTGGGCTTGGATGAACTTTTCCTGGTTCGCCTCCGCCTACGACGTGGACGACGTGCCGTACCGCGTCGTCACACTGATTCAGATCGCCGGAGTGCTCATCCTGGCGGCGGGTGTGCCGCGCGCGGCTCAACGCCACGACTTCACGGTGGTCTGGCTGGGCTATGCGGTGATGCGGCTGGCGCTGGTCAGCCAGTGGCTGCGGGCAGCCGCCTCCACCACCGGCGAGGAGCGCCGCTGCGCCTTCTGGTACGCGGGTGGGGTGGCCGCCTGCCAGGTCGGCTGGCTGGGGCTGGTGGTACTGCCGGAACACGCCCGGCCCTGGCTGTTCCTGGTGATGGCGGTCCTGGAGCTGTCGGTGCCTCTCCGGGCCGAGCGCCACTACCGCACCAGCTGGCACCCGCACCACATCGCCGAGCGGTACGGCTTGTTCACCATCATCGTGCTGGGCGAGACCATCTCGGCGGCGACGGTCGCGGTGCAGTCCGCGCTGGACGAGTCGGCCGTACTGGGCGAGCTGCTGCCGATCGCGTGCGGTGGGCTGCTGATCGTCTTCGCCGCCTGGTGGATCTACTTCGCGGTGCCCATCCACGAGCATCTGGCCTCCCATCAAGAGGGTTTCCTGTGGGGTTACGGCCACTACCTGATCTTCGCCTCCGCCGCCGGGATCGGCGCCGGGATCGAGGTCGCCGTGGAGCAGGCCACCGGCAAGGCGCACATCACGGCCTCAGCCGCGGCGGCTGCCGTCACGGTGCCCAGCGCGCTGTTCCTGTTCACCGTCTGGCTGCTGCACGCCCGTCACCACAAGCGCGGCGTGGGCCAGCTGACGCTGCCGGTCTCTGCGGCGCTGGTGCTGCTGTGTACGGCGGCGGGCCGGTTGGCGGTACTGACGGCCGGTCTGGTGTGCGCCGCTTCGGTCGCGGTGGGCGTCGCCCTCACCACGTGGCAGAGCCGTACCGCCGCCGCTTGACCTTGCCCTCGCCGTGGCTCGCCGTGCGGTGTTGTCGACGCGCTCCACGTACGCCGGCCGCACCGACGTGCTACCCATGGATGCCATGCCGACAGCTGACGCCATGCCGCAGCAGGGACAGCCGGAACCGCCCGAACGCCAAGGAAGGTCGGGGACCGGCGAGGAGCCCGGCAACCGGGCCGAGGGGGGACGCCCGGCACAGCCGGGACGTGGAGCCGAGCCAGGTCATCGGGCCGAGGACGAACCCCAGGCAGAGACAGGACGCCAAAACGAGCCGGGACTTCGAGCCGAGAAAGGACACCCGCCAGAGCCGGGTCGGCAAAGCGAATCGGGACATCAGGCTGGGAAAGGACGCCGGGCAGAGGCGGGGCGCCATACCGAATCGGGACATCAGGCCGGGAGAGGACGCGGGGCAGAGGCGGGATGTGGGACCGAGCCGGACCGTCGGCCGGAGTCGGAGAGGCAACGAGGGCCTGCGAGGCCTCGGGGCTCGCAACAGGGGCCGGGGCACCCTGGCGGGTCCGCGCCCGCCCCCGGACCGCGGCCCGGCCCTCAGGACGCGCTGACCGATGTCGTCGGCCTGCGGGTGGGGCACGCCCAACGCATCGGCGAGGGCTGGCTGACCGGTACCACGGTGGTGCTGGCCCCGGACGGCGGCGCGGTGGCGGCCGTGGACGTCCGGGGCGGCGGGCCCGGCACCCGGGAGACCGACGCCCTCGACCCGCGCAATCTGGTGCAGCGCATCGACGCGGTGGTGCTCACCGGGGGCAGCGCCTTCGGCCTGGACTCGGCCTCCGGGGTCGCCGCCTGGCTTGAGGAACAGGGCCGCGGGTTCCGGGTCGGCCCGCACTCGACACAGGTGGTCCCGGTGGTCCCCGCCGCCGCGCTCTTCGACCTCGGCCGAGGCGGCGACTGGCGAGCCCGGCCGGATGCCGCGCTGGGCCGGGCGGCGGCCGAGGCCGCGGGACGTTCCCGCCCGGGCGCCCCGGTGGCCAGGGGCAACACCGGCGCGGGGACCGGTGCCGTGGCCGGCGGGCTCAAGGGCGGCACCGGAACGGCGAGCCTGCTGCTGCCGTCCGGCTTCACGGTGGCCGCGCTGGCGGTGGTGAACGCGTTGGGGTCCGTGTTCGATCTCTCCTCCGGTGCCCTCTACGGCCAGGGGTACGCCCCTGCCGACCACCTGGGGAGCGGCCCGAGCCAGGGGGTTGGCGCGGGCGGGAGGCCCGGCGGTGGATGCGGGTGGGTAGGCGTGCGACCCCGCCTCAGCCACCCGCCCACCCCAGCCGTGCATGCCGAAGCACAGCGGCGACTGGCGGAGGCGCAGGCCGAGTCACTGCGTCGATCGGCCTCCTCGGCGCAGCCCCCGCTCAACACCACGCTGGTCGTGGTCGCCACCGACGCCGTGCTCACCCGCGCGCAGGCCCAGAAGCTGGCCGGCACCGCGCATGACGGCCTGGCCCGGGCGGTCCGGCCGGTGCACCTGCTGGCCGACGGGGACACCGTGTTCGCTCTGGCGACCGGAGAACGCCCGCTAATGCCGGAGGGCTCGGACGCCTCCGCCCAGCCGGTCTCCGCCGGGCACCCGGAGATCGTCGCACTCAACGAGATCCTCGCGGCCGGGGCGGACGCCGTCGCCCGCGCGGTGTTGGACGCGACGCTCTGCGCGGAGGGGGTGGACGGGCCGGGCGGAGTGTTCCCCTCCTACCGGGAGCTGTACGGCCCGGCCGACTGAGTCGGCACCGCCCACGGCCATCACCCGATGTGCGCAGGTGGACCAGGGGTAGACCGGCTGAGCCGATCCACGGCCGCCATCCGACGGTGTGCCCACGTGGCTGGCCCGGGCGGGGGACCGACCATGCCGGCACCCACCACCGCCACCACACCAAGTGCACACGTAGGTGATCCGGGCCCCGACCAGCTGGACCGGCACCCCATCACCGCCATCCCCCGTGGGCACACATAGGCGGCCCGGCCGGGACCGAACCATGCCGGCAACCACCACTGCCACCACACCATGCGCACATGTAGGTGATCCGGACTCGGAACGGCCGGACCGGCACCCACCATCGCCGCCCGGGGCAACGCGTAGGTGGCCCGGGCCGGGACCGACCCGCCGGCACCCACCACCGCCACCGTCCGTGCGCACACGTAGGTGGCCCGGGTAGGGGGACCGGCCCGGCCGGCGCCGCTGTCGCACCGCGCCCGTCCCTGGCCCGCGCAGGCCCGCGCACGAGTCAGGGAGGCCGCCGGGTGAGCCCGCGCTGTCGGCCGACTGGCCCCGGCGTACGGGCGGGGAAGTCGGCCTCGCCCCGCCTCCGGCGACGGCCGTCAGATCGATGTCTGAATGCCGCCGGACGTTCCGCGCGGGCCTGGCGAAGATCGACTCAGGTACCCGGGCAGGGGCATCGGGGGCGCGGCCATCGAGGTCGAGCCCCAGCACCGCCGTGCCCGTGGACCATCCGACACTCCCGTGCGAGCGATCCCCCAAGGGGCGCTCGACGTCTCGCGAAAGAGAGCGATCATGTCTTCACTCGTTGGCAAGACGGCCCTGGTGACCGGTGGCAGCCGGGGAATCGGTGCGGCGATCGCGGTCCGGCTCGCCGAGGAAGGCGCCGATGTGGCGCTGACGTACCAGAGCAACAAGACCGCCGCCGCCGAAGTGGTCGAGCGGATCGAGGCGCTGGGTCGCAAGGCTCTGGCGATACCGGCCGACAGCGCGGACTCGGTGGCGGTTCGGGCCGCCGTGGACAGTGCGGTCACCGAACTCGGGCGGCTCGACATCCTGGTGAACAACGCGGGCACCGGCGTGCTGGGGCCGATCGGCGACCTGGCCGAGGCAGATGTCGACCGGGTGCTGGCGGTCAACATCCGGGCGCCGTTCATCGCGGCTCAGGCCGCGAGCGCGCATCTGACCGAGGGCTCCACGATCATCACCATCGGCAGCTGCATGGCTGAGCGCGTCGTCTTCCCGGGCGGCACCCTCTACTCGATGAGCAAGAGCGCCCTCACCGGACTCACCAAGGCGCTGGCCCGCGAGTTCGGCCCGCGCGGCATCACCGCCAACCTGGTGCACCCCGGCCCGATCGACACCGAGATGAACCCCGCCGACGGGGAGAGCGCCGCCGCGCAGAGCGGCTTCACCGCGCTCGGCCGGTACGGGCAGCCGGCCGAGATCGCCGCGACCGTGGCCCATCTCGCGGGCCCCGAGGGCCGCTACATCACCGGTGCGTCCATCGCGGTGGACGGCGGCTTCGGGGCCTGAGAATCGATCCGGTAGGCGCACGGGCAGGGGGACAGCGAACCCAGAACACAGAGAACACAGGGAACGCAGGGAACGCAGAGAGCAGAGACAGGCATGAGGGAGCCCCGGCGCTGGGGGGGAGATGCGCCGGGGCTCCCGTCCTGGGGCCGCCGGATCAGGCGGCGGCGTCGAAGCCCGTGTCGTGGGCCATCTTCTTCAGCTCCAGCAGGGCGTGCTTCTCGATCTGCCGAATGCGCTCACGGGTCAGCCCGTGCTCCTTGCCGACCTCGGTGAGCGTGCGCTCACGTCCGTCGTTGATGCCGTAGCGAGCCTTGATGATCGAGGCGGTGCGGTCGTCCAGCCGCCCGATCAGGCCCTCCAGCTCCTCGCTGCGCAGCAGCGTGAGCACCGACTGCTCGGGCGACACGGCCGAGGTGTCCTCCAGCAGGTCGCCGAACTGGGTCTCGCCCTCGTCGTCCACCGACATGTTGAGGCTGACCGGGTCGCGTGCCCAGTCCAGCACATCGGAGACGCGCTCGGTGTTGGTGCCGAGCTCGGCGGCGATCTCGGCGTGCTCGGGCTCGCGGCCGTTCTCCCGGTTGAACTCGCGCTGCACCCGCCGGATCCGGCCCAGTTCCTCGACCAGGTGGACGGGCAGCCGGATGGTGCGCGACTGGTCGGCGATGGACCGGGTGATGGCCTGCCGGATCCACCAGGTCGCGTAGGTGGAGAACTTGAAGCCCTTGGTGTAGTCGAACTTCTCGACCGCACGCACCAGGCCCGCGTTCCCCTCCTGGATCAGGTCCAGGAGGGGCAGACCGCTGCGGGGATAGCGGCGCGCGACGGCCACCACCAGTCGCAGGTTGGACCGGATGAAGATGTCCTTCGCGCGGGCACCCTCGGCGGCTACCGCCTCCAGCTCCTGACGGCTGGCACCGCTGGACGCGGAGGCCTCGCCGCCCTCCGCCCCGGCCGGCTCGATCTCCCCGTCCAGGAGCTGCTGGGCGTACACGCCGGCCTCGATGGTCTGCGAGAGCTCGACCTCCCTTGCCGCGTCCAGCAGCGGTGTGCGGGCGATCTCGTCGAGATACATGCCGACCAGGTCGCGGTCAGCGATCTCTCCGCCTGCGGCGCGAACACTGCTGCCCCCGCCAGCACCGCTGCTGCTGCTCTGACGACGGGCGACGGCACGGGTTGCCATGCGTGATGCTCCCTTGCGATGAGTCGGATGAGTCGGTCGCGGGACGTGAACGGGTTACGGCCTGTGCCTGTGCCACCGAGCGGCGCTCCGTGGCTCCCACTGGCACCTACCGGCACCTGATCGACTGTCTCTCGGGTGCCCCGTTCGATGGAAACAACGACTGGAATCAGGACAGAATTCCCCCGATGTCGAACCGGATTTGTGATCATGCAGTACCCTGTCCGGCCGCAGCTCGCTGATACCTGATCGCAACCCTTCGGAAGTGCAGGTCAGGCCCCGTACCGAAGCCGGTCCGCGAGCCCCTTCCATGCCTCCCGGCGACGCGCTGCGTGAGACGGCCGTCACAGCTGACATCCGCCGCCTCCCGTGTCGCACTCCGAGCTTCGGGCCCCGGCCTCGGACCTCCTCGTCCTCGGCCGCTCCCGCCCTGAAGGACGGCTTCCGGCTCCCCACGGTTGCCCGGGCTGCCCCGCGTCCCCTCCCCCTCCGCCGAGGACGCCCCGGGCGGCCGCCGAGCTGATCGAGTTGCCGTCCCCGGTGGACGGGTGTGACCTGGGGATCAGGGAATCCGGCGGAAGGGATCTGCCATGAACGCGCGCATCGCCGCCCCGGCACGGCACCGGCACCGGCCCCGTCCCCTGCCCTTCTCCATCGACATGGTGCTGCCACCCGTCCTTGGCCTCTGCTACGGCGCCTGGGTGGGCTGGGTCGAGCACAACCACGGCACCGAGCTGTTCCGGTCCCAGATGATCGGGCTGATCGCGGCCGGTCTCCTGACCGCCCTGTGCTACGGCATCGCCGCCTTCCACCACCATGTGATCTCCGAGGTGCGGGCGGTGATGTACGGGGCGGTGTTCGGCCTCGCCATGGGCTTCGGCTACAGCGTCGCCGGGTCCAGCGTCCTCAAGAGTTCGCTGTTCGGGCTGATGTTCGCTGTGATCGGCGGCGTGTTCGTGTTCTTCAGGGTGCATACCCGTGAACCGGTCAGCAGGGGAGACTTGTCCTCCGCCCCCGTACAGGATCGGGACCGGCGGATCCTCGCCGAGGAGCAGGAGCGCTTCCTGGCCGCCCGGGAGGCCGCCCAGGAGCGGCGCCGTCCGACCACCGCGGCCGGGCCAGGCCGCCCCGGTGTCACCGGCCGGGCCGGGGCGTCCGGCGCCCGGCCCGGGCTCAGGCCGAGCGCCGCTCGGAGTGCGGAGTCCGAGGCGAGCCGGGACGTGAAAGGGTCCGACACCGACCTCGGCCCTACGTCCACCGGCCAGTGAGGTTCGGCCGCGAGTCCGTTCCGGGCGGGGCACGCCGGCCCTAGCGTCCGGCGTATGACAACCCCGCCCGCGGACTCCCGGCCTCCGCACCAGGACCAGCCGCCCACCCAGCAGCCCTCGCGCCAGGAC